>NZ_JBHERJ010000060.1:0-27281 GCF_043359455.1 Lysinibacillus sp. PWR01
GCGATTCGGCGTTCGCCCACAGGAAAGCAAGTAGCATGCAACGGAAATTCATTTTCACTTTTCACAAAAATTCTATTGATTGTTTGTTTTTCAACACTATGAAGAGCAAATTCACTCTAAATGTGAATTTGCTCTTTTCGTTTAATCGAACTTTAACCCCTTTAATGCTTCAGCAAGGGCATTGTTCACAGGCTCCTCGTTGTTTTGTTGCTTTAAGTACTTTTGTACAGAGCGCTTGTCGACCTTGCCTCCGCCATCTTTTTTACGTCTTGCTTCAAAGGCTGATAATTTTTCGCGATAGCCACATTTACAAACGAAAATTTGACCATCGCCTTCTCCACGAAGCTCTAATTTTTTATGACATTGTGGACAACGTGCATTTGTAGTGCGTGAGACATTTTTACGATGCCCACATTCGCGATCTTGGCAGACAAGCATTTTTCCTTTCTTGCCATTCACTTCAAGCATCGGTTTTCCGCAATCAGGACATGATTTGGTAGAGATATTATCATGCTTATACTTTTTGTCACTACCCTTAATCTCTGTAACAATTTCCTTTGTGTAATTTTTCATCTCGCTAATAAATATATCTTTTTTTAGCTTGCCCTTTGCAATAAGCTCAAGCTTTTGCTCCCAATCTGCTGTCAGGGCAGGGGATTTTAATTCTTCTGGCACTAGGTCGAGTAGTTGACGACCTTTAGAGGTAATATATATATCTTTGCCACCACGCTTTTCTATTAAGAAGGAATTGAAAAGCTTTTCAATAATATCTGCACGTGTTGCGACTGTACCAAGACCACCTGTAGATTTTAATGTGTCGGCTAATTTTTTATCATTCGTAGCCATATATTTTGTTGGGTTTTCCATTGCTGATAAAAGAGTAGCTTCGTTAAATCTAGCAGGTGGCTTTGTTTGACCAGAAGTTTGGGCAAGAAGCTTTACTTTTAACATATCGCCTTTATCAATGCGGGGCAGTATTTGCTCCTTGATGTCTTCAGCTGTGTCCTCATCATCAAAGCGATGCTCATAAACTTCCTTCCAGCCAGATGATAAAATCGTTTTTCCACGAGCAATAAAGCTTTCATCGCCAATTTTTGCACGAAGTGTGAGCTGTTCATATTCAAAAGCAGGCAGTAGCACAGCTAGGAAACGTTTTACAACAAGATCATAAATTTTACGTTCTTTATCAGAGAAAGCAGAATAATTTACATAGCCCTCTGTTGGAATAATCGCATGATGATCTGATACTTTACTATCATCGACAAAGGCCTTTGTTGGCTTGATTGGTTTAGTAAGCAGTTTATTAGCGATGGAGCGATATTCACCAATACCACATGCCTTTAAGCGTTCAGGCAGTGTGGCAACGATATCTTGAGAAATAAAGCGAGAATCCGTACGTGGATAAGTTAACACTTTATGTTGCTCATAGAGTTTTTGCATAATATTCAAGGTTTCTTTCGCTGAGTAGCCGAAGATTTTATTGGCATCACGCTGTAATTCTGTTAAATCATAAAGGCCAGGTGCAAATGATTTTTTAGGCTTCTTTTCAATGTCCGCAACAATAGCATTGCTATTTCCTATTTTTTTCACCAGTGTATCGATTTTTTCTTTATCAAAGCTACGACTATTACCATTCTTGTCTTGCCATGTAAGCTTTAAGTTGTCAGTTGTTTGCGCTTCAATACCATAATAAGTTTGTGCCTTAAAGTTTTTAATTTCATCTTCACGCGCAGCAATTATCGCTACTGTTGGTGTTTGTACTTGTATACTATAAAAGTGGCGAAAAAGTTATAATTAATTTGAATCTTGATATATATAGCTTTTTTTCGCTATTTTTAAATTTAATTTAGCGAAATGGGGAGAGAAATTGTTTGTAGTAAAACAGTATAAAACGAAAAGATTATATGATGGTAAATTTGAAAATGTAGTTGGGATTGGTTATAAGAATGAAAGTGGTACAGTCTTCCCTAGTCCGTTAACTCAATTTTTGATTAAGGAGTATAGAAACAAAGGTAATAGCTTAAATTCTCAAAGAAATGCTGCATATACTATTACAGCTTTTATGAATTTCATACATCTACAAGTATCTGAAGGTATGTACCCAGAATTATCTGATTTCGGATTAAAAGCACTAACACTTCAAATAGGTGCAGATTATATTACGTTCTTATCCATGCAAAATAAGGCAGGAGAACTTTCAAAA
This sequence comes from Lysinibacillus sp. PWR01, assembly GCF_043359455.1. Classification (NCBI taxonomy): domain Bacteria; kingdom Bacillati; phylum Bacillota; class Bacilli; order Caryophanales; family Bacillaceae; genus Lysinibacillus; species Lysinibacillus sp. PWR01. The sequence continues at coordinate 2,204 of NZ_JBHERJ010000060.1, forward strand.
ACTTATGTTTTAAATAAAATAGTTTACTTAAATAAATTTTATGTTTGGCTAAAAAAACAAAATATAATAGATGATAATTTTAAAATTGTAAGTAAACCAAAAACTTATAAAGGAAACAAAACAGAAGTAATTAACCTATTTGAAGATAATGATTTAGATATTATTTTTCCAACCAAAAGTACATATAAGCATTTACATTTGAAGGACTTTGGAATAGAAGGTAAAGAGCTAATACTTTTACTTTTACAAACTGCAAGAAGAGAAGACCCTATTATGACTTTAGGGATAGTCTTGCAAATCTTCTGTGGGTTAAGAAGGGCCGAAGTAGTTAATATGATGGAATTTGATTTTAAATGGTCTAGCAATAATTTGGTTATTAAAGTAAGAGACCATCAAGATATTTTATTCTCACATTTAACTGATACATCTGATGTAGAGGTTAAGACGCCTGGCGATCAAATATGTATTTTTACAGAAATTGTAGAGATGTATTATAAAGAACATATGAAGTTTTTAAAAAAATGTAAAAATAGAAAGCACAAGGGTTTATTTATAAACTTAAATACGGGTATAGCGATATCAGGGAAAAGTTTTGCAGAAAGATTTAATAAAATTAAAGTAAAGTTCTTAGAAGCACTTTTAGAAAAAAATGATATTAAAAATTATTACTTACTTACAAATAATAATTGGTCTACACATATAGGGAGAGGAATTTATACAAACTTACTGAGTAGCTTAGGTCTAACTCCTACACAAACCGCTTTATTGAGAAGAGATAAAAATATTCATTCTGCAGAAGCCTATCAAGAAATCTTTACTTTAACTCTTTCAATGAATGCAGCTATCAATAACTTTGATTTACTAAATCAATTTAAAATTAAGGAATGAGAAGTTTGGAGAAAAAATTAGTTTCCACGAATGAAATAGTTAAAAGAACCATTATAGAAAAAAGTGTACTCCTAAAAGCAATTAGAAATCATGATCTTTCTCCTACAAAAATAGTTAATGGTAATAAACCACTATATGATGCTAAGGCAATTGAAAACATCGTAGACGGTATATTAGAACGTTATCAATTCAATAAGTTGAATCGAATGACTAGACATGAATTTTTCGAACGTGGTGGAAATATTAGCTTACTAGAAAAAATCCCCTTGTTCAAAACTGATGATTTAGAAAGAGTAGCTGAATTTAAGGGATGTAGATACATATACGATAGGAACGCATGCGAGGAATACTTATATTTAAATTCTGCTAATCAAAATAAAGAACTTATAAATTTAAAAAATGCAGCAAAATTATTAGACATGGCTTCGTTTAAAATAGGTGTTGCATTAATAAAAGAAGTAGGCCTGAAGAGAGTATCTACTGAGAATAATAATAATATTTTTTTTCTAAAAAAAGATGTCCAAGAATTAAAAGAATCTGTAAAAAGGATTTCCTACAAAAACATTCAACTTTACTACACTCTATATGACTTAAGAGAAAAAGGACTAATAGAAGCAGAAATCAAATCTATCACTTGTGTTCCACTAACACTTATTGATAAAGTAAAACATTTTAAAAACTGTAGTGTAGGCTATTCGAAAAATGAAGCAGATGAATTATTAAAAAATAAGCTGGAAAAGGATACTAGGGATTGGGTTGTAAAAAACCATGTTTATAGTGTTCTAGGTCTAGCTTCCACTCATAAATTGGATTCTATTGTATCAAAGTACAATATTAGAGTAAAAAAAATCAATGCTTTTACTTATTTCTATAAGGATGATATAGAAAACCTAAAGAAAATCATGTTTGAAAAATATAGCTATCATCAAGAAAATTACTATACAAGAGAACAATCTATTTCATTAGGGGTTACAGAGCATGCTCTAAATAATCTAAATAAGAAGACGCTTAAGCCTATAGACAAAGTTTTCGAATATCAATTAGTTAAAGTACTTTATAGTAAAAAAGATATCGAAATCCTTTTAAAAGATAAAGAACAATATAATTCAAAAAGTTACTATTTATTAAAACAAATAGAAGATATTTTCCCTTTTGAGGGCAATGTACGTAGAATTTTAAAAGTGAATAGTATCTTACCAGTTATACATATTGGTAACAAAAATTTATGGTCTAAGACAGATATAGATCAATTTATAATTTATATTCAAAATCAAATTAATTATTTGGATGACAATTATCTTACTATTCATGAAGCGACAAATATCTTAGGAGTATCTAAATTAACTATAGATAAATATTTAATTAGAATGAAATCTACTGAAACCTTTTATAAGGTTCCACTTCAAATTAGGATTGGAAATTATTTATATGTTGACACTTTGATTTCTAAGAACTTAGTTCAAAACCTGGAGATTTATATCCAAAAAATTAAGAGTGAAGAAGAACTACTGGAAGAAACAAAAAAAGAAATTCAGCTACTGAAAGAACAAGAGCTACAAAGAGCTAAAGATCTAAGAGCTATTGAAAGAGAAGTAAAAAAAGATGTAGAAGTAAATAGCAATCTTGAATTGCAGATGTTTTGGGAGCAAAAAGAGAATATCACTTTGATTCAAAGATTAGATCAATTAGCTATCAATGTAGATAATTTAGAGTACCATTTACAATCTTATGATCCCTTAAACATTGAGAAATCTATTTTTATTGCAAAAAAAGATATAGATGCATTTTATAAAACAGGAAATTTCTTAGTTAATCACATCTCTCAAAATAATTTGCACATCCCGTTTCAAAGAAAATTCTTTTTCTTAAAATATGATGTAGAAGCATTTTTAATTGAAATAGAAAATAGTAAGAAATTATTTTTGGAAAATTTTTATACTCATTCAGAATACGTCGATTTAGGCGGAACACATCATGAACTTACTAAAGTCACTCCTCATGAATTACCTCAAATTTATAGATATGGAGTACATAAAAATACAATTAATGTTTATGCAAAAAAAGACTGTGATCAATTTTTAAATATTAGAGACTTTAATGTTAAAATTGATAGCTTTGTAGCTCAAATCACATACGATTTAAGATTAGATGAATTATATGAAAAATGTATTAATGAACTAAGTATATTCCCTCTTGATTATCCAAAAATTTGTAAGGACTCTTGGATAAGAAATGTAAAGAAAAAGTTAATGGCTTCTAGAGGTAGCATAAAAACAATAAGCAAAAAATTTAAATCTCTTATTATGACTACTAAATTATTATGTGAGACTATTAAATGCGAAATAACCGAGGTCTCGACTAAAATGCTAAATACATTTTTAGAAAATAATGATTATCCATTAAATTCTAGAACTGAAATCTATATATGGTTAAAGATTGTATCGAGGGAATATACAGTAAAATTTAATTATAAACGTCTAATTAACATTCATGAAAGAACACGCAAAGCTAACGAAGTTGAGTCAGTTAAAAATCCCTCATATACAAAAGACGAATTTTTGGCTCTATTAAAGTTTGTATCTAACGTAGACTTTCATAAACAAAGAACCTATGAAGAATTAGAATCAGTTAAAGATTATAGAAGAAAATATTACGCATATGAGTCTGTATGGCTTTATGTAATGTTACATTTGAATAATGGTTGGAGAAGTCAAAGTTTTGTTGAAACAATACCTAGAATTACATTACCAGATCATCTCAATACTTTCGAAAAATTCAAGTTAGTAAATTTAACAATTGAGGATGCTCAAAGAATAGTTTGGGAATTTACTTCTAAAATAGTGAACATTCAGCATTCTAAAAATGATAAAAAGAATTTTTTCTTTTGTTCGGAAGAAATGTTATATCCATTAGCCAATGCACTAATATTATGTGAGCTTAAATGTAGAGTAAATAAATTTAATACCAATAAATTAATATACCTAGATAAAGATGACCAGCTTTCTTATGTTCTCCATAGAGATTTTTTCAAAGATTTCCCTATTCCTAACTTTAAGTTTATCTCTTTAAGAGCTAATCATACTTTTATTAAGTATAGTAGTCTAATTTTTAACCAAACATTAAAAAATACCATGAGTATCTCTAGACTAATCCGGAACCACAGATCATATGACACTACTAATATTTATACAGATATCGATGATATACAGTTGAACCTAATTACTCACCAACTATTTAATATAAATTATTTTGGCTATAGCTATACAATTTTCAAAAAATACATCTCCAATGATACCAACTTTATAAAAAGTAAAGTTACAAACATAGATTACATAAAAGATATAAAAACACTATTTGGTGATGTTCATAAAATTGAACATTTAGCAATTCAAATAAATGTAATAGAGAAAAATTTCCACTCATTAATCGAGTATTTAAGTATTTTAAATTCCGATCAATTAAATGAGTTAGATTCGCTTTTGCAAATAGGCGCATTACCTGCTAAAGAATCTCATTTCCAATGTATTTTAGGAGACTGTATCTACGAAAATCAGAAAAAAGTAAGCTGCACCAAATGTCCTTTTGCTATCCCGCATTTTTATGCACTAACCAAAATAACTAAAGACAGTCTAGAATTAATGAAAAAATATAAATCTAAATCTTCAAATAGCTTTGGAGAAAAAGTTCATTTAGCTAATCTGATTTTTAAAAATCTAGTATTAATATCTGGGGCAAAAAAGATCTTTGGTGAAAAGATTTTAGCAGCATTTTTAGGGGTGGATTACTCTGAATTATTAAAAGAAATTAATGAATTAGAAGATATAAATCTCTACAAAACTGTAGATCAGGTTGGGGGTTATATTAATGTACAATAATATAGATTTATTATTAAACTATAGCGATTTTGAAAATGAACAAGAATTTAAGGATATTTTTCTTGAATTCTCTGACGAGGGATTAGTAACAAAATCTTTATATGAACAAAATATTTGGTGTTTAAGAGATGATTTTCAACATGAAAATAGAAATATTAACTTTTCAATAAGTGATTTAGTAATTAATCATAATCCAGATGTTATTGGCTATCTAAAAGCTTGGACAATTCAATCTTTAGAAGAAGGTTTTAGTGTATCTGGTATTCAAAGTAAGGTACATAATGTCATAAAAGCAATAAATCTAAGCCAATATTTTAATCCTCAATTATACGATAATTTTACCGATACCTATTTAAATTCAAATGATAGTTCAACTATATTGGCTGAAAGAGTTAGCGATTTATTATTATTTTTGGATTTTGTTGAGCTGGAAATACCTGATATGTATTTCGAATTGTTAATAGAATTAAATAGCCGATTAAAAAGAGAAAATAATATTCGAATATTACCTAATACAAAGGATATTTTAAAATTCTCCATGTGTGTAGAAGACTATTTTTCAAATTCAAAGGAATTAGAATATGATTTTTATGCGAAATATTATCCTATATACTTATGGTGGCGAATAACAAATATTATTCCAATGAGAATAGTTGAGTTTTGTAATATTCCCCATAAGTGTATAGAACAAAAAAATGATATGTACTACCTAGTATTTAAAAGAAGTAAAATAAAGGGACAAAGACAGAAGAAGATAGATAAGATCCCTATTCCAATTGGAATCGTTGAATTAATTGAGGATTACAAAGCAACCATAGGTGTTAAAAGTCCTTTTGAACAACTAATATTTTTTAGATCAACAGTTCATCAACCAAATTCAAATAAAATTGTTAAAAAGAAAACACTCCAATCTCCTTTTAATCCATCTGATTTCAAAAGGTTATTATTAAGCTTCTACAATAGAATTGTAATTGACCATTATGGTTACAAAATTATTGAAGGTGATAATGACAATACAAGTATTATAGGGAATAAAATTATTAATAAGCGAGTATTACCGAATGATACCAGACATTTTGCCTTTTTAAACTTGATGCTTCAGGGGTATCATCCCTCTGAGATTGCACGCTTAGGAGGACATAAATCTATATATTCTCAGTATTCATATCATAATCATATTGAACACTGGGTAGATTCTGATATAGCTTCACTTATTCTTGCACAAAATAGTGTATACAATAAAATGACATCGTTTTTTACAAATGAATTAGTTTTGAGGAAAATAATTAATTTATTTGAAAATAGTAATGGGGTAAAAATAAAGTTAGATATAGGTTACTGTATAGATCCTGAACAAAATTGCATGGTAGATGATCATTTTTCTTGTAACTCTTGGCGAATAGATCACCAAGAATATCTACAACATCAAGATACTTTAGAAAAAACATTAAATACTAATGTAAGCGTATTTGATACATTGATTAACAAATTATTCGACCTACATAAAACGTCATTATTAAATAATAAAAGTGATTTATATAGTAAAAATAATCCGTTATTTAATATAAAACTAAGTGAATATGCTAATTCGGTTAAACAAGCTATCGAAAATATTAATCATATTAAAGGAGTGATTGCGTTTGGGAAGGAAAGTTGAAGAAGTACCTGAAAGCATTCTCGAAAGCCTTTTTCAAAATTACTTAGCAGAATATCCTACTTTACTAAAAATTAAAGCTATAGATATTTTTAGGTATGCAAATGCAGCTAACATTGAAGGGGATTTTTATTGGCCACCTAGTTATGAATACTGGGTAAAAAAAGGGCGACGGGGTAGACAAGTTTTAGATGAAATAAATATAAAATTAAACTCTTTCAAAATCAATGAGGCGAAAGAATATACTGTTATTTCTACTAAGGATGCCTTTGAAGAATACAGAGAAACATTAGTGAAAGACAAAAAAAAATTAATATCACTATTAAAAATTAATGAAGTTAATTTAGTTAAAGTTTCCGCATCATATATTGAATTAGAAGAAAAATATGAACATGCATTAAATACAATTGAAGAATTGAATAAAAAGATAACTATATTAACTGAAAAAAATAAAGAATATGAGCAAGCAATATTTAGATTAATGGATATTTCAAGTAATAAGGAAATCCAAACGATTACTGATTTTATTACTACTAATAATAATCGTTCAAAATTTGTTGCTGACCTATTTGCTGATATATTTAAAGATGCAAATAGTAAATTTAAAAGCGAAAAACCAAAAATTCAGGATAATATAATTCGTATAAATGAAATAAAGAAAAACAACCTAATCGAAGAATTAGATCTTTAATTAGGAGGATTAAGAATACTATTTTTATGCTAATAATCTATGTTTCACCAAAATATAGGAGTATTCTAGAAAATATTTATTCTAGGATACTCCTTTAATGAAAACAGCCTTAATTTTTCTTTAATATTTTTAAGCAATATTTATAAATCTCTTTATTCCCGATTATAACTAACTTAATTTTTAATCTTGCACGTGTAAGAATTTGATAAAGCATCTTATCTAAATTATAGCCAGGAGATTTGGGAATAGGTCTAGTTTCTAACATTGAATGTTGATTATAAAAAAAAGTATTATCAATTACACCGACAATCTTATCGAACTCTTGTCCTATAATTTTATGAGCATTTTCATTAAAATTGAATTGATATTTTTCGTAAACTAATTCATCGTAAAAGGAACCTGTATAGTTAAAAACTTCCCAATCTTGATGAATTAAAAATTTAATATGGCTTTTTGCCAGTTCAATATTATTAAAATAAATTAATTCTACGTTAGGGTACATCATATTTTGATTATATTTCTTTTTATCGAAAAGGTTATTAATAAAGCTAGATAACTCTTCGTTAATCCTAATACTATTTGTCAAAGTAAATACTTCAGCATGTAATTCATTTTCGATTACATCTGGTATATTTCTTTTAAATTCAGCATCTGAAAAACATTGATTTTTGTCATAAGAAAAAATACATAGTTTTTTATTTTTTTTAATTTTTTCAATTAACAAATCAAATTGATCCCGTCTATTCCTTTGACATTCATCAAAGATTATAACGTCATAATATTTAACTTCACTAATAAACGAATCAAATTCTGAAATACCTTTAATATTCCAGTTATATAACCCGTTCAATCTTCGTTGACCCCTATTTAAATCACCACAATGAATTATAAGTACGTTTTTTCCATTATCTTTAAAAGTAGAAGCAATATCATAGGTTAAAAGCGTTTTACCTGTTCCTGGACCTCCTGTAATACTTATAAAAACATGGTCAGTTTCTTTCTCATATTTGTATAAAATCTTAGTTTTAAATTCAGTTTGGCGCTCTGTTAAAATATACTCTTTATTAATAAATTTTTTGTAAGAATTAAAAGGTGAAACTAAAAAATTCTTTGGTGAAAATAATTCCATAAGGTTTACTTTCTTGAAATTTATTTGCTCCCTTAAGTTTTCAATTACTTTATCAATTGAAGTTAACACAAAATTGTCTTCATCGTCTATAAAGTAGAATTGTTTTTCATCAGCGACAAAAGTAAAGCAGTATGTAGGCATTTCTAAGAAGTTCAAATAAAACTTATGTTCAAGTAACTGCTTTCTTGCTTTTTCAGTCTTTAATGTACGTTTTAATTCAATGTTAACTATACTTTCGTTACTAATTCTTAATAAATCAAATTCACAATTAATTTGTGGAATCTTAAAATCCACATAGAAATACTCTAAATTATAATATTTTACTTCAAAAAAACTCTTAACTAATTCAATTAAATCATTTAGTTCACTTTCTTTAAGTGATACCCCAAATAAATCTGCTGTTACTTGGTATATATCTTCTTCAAACGTATTTCTTACACTTAAAAGTGAATATAAATTAACTGGTTGCATATAATAGCTCCTTTTAATAATTAGAATATTTCCATAAATATTACCTTTATTATATAAAATTTCGCATTGATAGTAAGATGGTTTATTTATGCTATATTTAAGAGCAAAGGTATTAATGAAAGGAAGTTAGAAATGACTAAAAGTTTAGTATTAGCAGAAAAGCCTTCAGTAGCGCGTGACATTGCGAACGTACTGAAGTGTCATAAAAAAGGAAACGGCTTCTTAGAAGGCGACAAATACATCGTTACTTGGGCATTAGGTCACTTAGTAACACTTGCAGATCCCGAGAGCTACGACGTAAAATATAAAAAGTGGAATTTGGAAGATTTACCAATGCTACCAGATCGTTTAAAGTTAACAACAATTAAGCAAACAAGTAAACAATATAATGCAGTGAAATCACAGCTGACGCGTAATGATGTAACTGAAATTATTATTGCAACGGATGCAGGCCGTGAAGGTGAATTAGTAGCACGTTGGATTATCGAACGTGCAAAAGTAAATAAACCGATTAAACGTTTATGGATTTCATCAGTAACAGACAAAGCAATTAAAGATGGTTTCGCAAATTTAAAACCTGGTAAAGCATATGAAAATCTTTATCATGCAGCCGTAGCTCGAAGCGAAGCCGACTGGTACTTAGGACTAAATTCAAGTAGAGCGCTATCTACAAAATTTAATGCTCAATTAAATACGGGTAGAGTTCAGACTCCCGTTGTCGCAATGGTAGCAGCGCGTGAAGATGAAATTAAAAACTTTAAAGCTCAAACATACTATGGTATTGAAGCTAAAACACCAGATTTAAAGTTAACTTGGCAAGATGCAAACGGGAATTCACGCAGCTTCACAAAAGACAAAGTCGACGCTATTGTAAACAAACTAGATAAGCAAGACGCGAAAGTAATCGACATTGAACGTAAGCCTAAAAAGACGTTCTCACCAGGTCTTTACGATTTAACGGAGCTACAACGTGATGCCAATAAACTGTTTGGCTATTCTGCAAAAGAAACGCTAAATATTATGCAAAAACTGTACGAATCACATAAAGTTTTAACGTACCCTCGTACAGATTCACGTTATTTATCATCAGATATCGTTAGCACCCTTCCAGAGCGCTTAAAAGCATGCGCTATTGGTGAATATCGCACTTTAGCTAACAGAGTATTAGCAAAGCCTATTAAAACCTCTAAAGCGTTTGTAGACGATTCTAAAGTGTCAGATCACCATGCGATTATTCCAACAGAGGAATACGTGAATTTCTCAGCGTTTACCGATAAAGAACGTAAAATTTATGACTTAGTTGTAAAACGCTTCTTAGCTGTTCTATTCCCTGCCTATGAATATGAGCAATTAATGGTACAAGCGAAAATTGGTACTGAAAAATTCATTGCTCGTGGGAAAACCGTGATTACAGCTGGTTGGAAAGAAGTTTACTCAAACCGTTTTGATGATGAAGAATCAACAGACGGTGTAAAAGAGCAGCTCTTACCACGTCTTGAAAAAGGCCAAGTATTGAAAGTTACATTACTTACTCAAACGTCAGGTCAAACAAAGCCACCTGCACGCTTCACAGAGGCGACATTGCTTTCGGCCATGGAAAACCCTACGAAGTACATGAACACGCAAAATAAGCAGCTTGCAGACACATTAAAAACGACTGGCGGCTTAGGTACAGTTGCAACACGTGCCGATATAATTGATAAGCTATTTAATTCATTCCTAATAGAAAAACGTGGCAAAGACATCCATATCACATCAAAAGGACGTCAGTTACTTGATTTAGTACCAAATGAGTTAAAATCACCTGAAACAACGGCACAATGGGAGCAAAAACTAGAACAAATCGCCAAAGGTAAGCTGAAAAAAGAATCGTTCATTAACGAAATGAAACAGCATACAAAAGAAATCGTTGCAGACATTAAAAACAGCGATAAGAAATTCAAACACGATAACATTTCAACGAAATCTTGTCCAGAATGTGGGAAGCCGATGCTTGAAGTGAACGGTAAAAATGGCAAAATGCTCGTTTGTCAGGATCGTGAATGTGGGGCACGTAAAACCGTCTCGCGTGTAACAAATGCACGTTGTCCACAATGTAAAAAGAAATTAGAACTACGTGGTGAGGGAAACGGCCAAATTTTTGTATGTAAATGTGGTCACCGTGAAAAATTATCTGCATTTGAAGCACGTCGTAAAAAAGAAGGTGGTGGCAAAGTAGATAAGCGCAGCGTTCAAAAGTTTATGAGAGAACAACAAAAAGAAGCAGAGCCAATTAATAATGCATTTGCGGATTTATTAAAAGGTTTAAAATTTGATAAAGAATGAACATGGATTAATTCCCCAGTAAATCTAATTATATAAATATCTAAAAGAAGAGGCTAGGACAAAAGTGTTTCAGCCCAAAAAAACCGAACTATCCGCTGAAACGCTCACAAAGTGTTTCGGAATATGTTTTGTTAATTTAGAGATTATTCGGCTTTATGAAGGTTCCAGTTAGTTAATGTCCCAGCCTCTTTTTCTTATTCATCATAGAGAATATTGTAATAATGTTATCTAAGTATATTCTCTGTTATTTAAGTATATGTTAAACTATAGCCTTCTATTTAGTGTAATTACAGGTTAATGATATACATAAATAATTCAACTCCAATTTACACCTTTCTTAATGTAGCTTTGAAATAAAGTTTGAGCAAAACACCTCATAAATCATTATTTTACGATTAATAAGAAGAACCCATTTTGAAAAAGATTGTTCAAAATGGATTCTTCTTTTGAGTTTTTAAGTTTGGATTTTATAAAAAAGTTTGATCATTTTCTACCTACATTACTCCATAAACTGCCCAATTGTTGAAGATAGTTAATAAATTTCACTTCTGCTGAAATTACTTCAAGATGTTGCATATGACTTTAACTAATCATCTGGATTTTCTTTAAGAACCAAGGGAATATTAGCTTCAAAACAAAACTTAACTGTAGTACTGGGGATGGGAAACCTTCTGGTACAAACACTAATTCTTCTGTAAATCTTATGTAAAATTCTCTATCTGAATAGTATTCATTTCATTAAAGATAGAGTCTGTACACAATTCTCCTTCTAGTACTCTTCCAACAAAATGGTAGTCTTCTGTGTAAATATGTGTCCCAGTTTCCTTGGAATGGAATTCTGAAAGATGGGCTGGGTTTGCAGGAAGAATTCCTAAAGTATTGAACATAAATGACATGTCTGATACAACATCCATCCCGCCTGCAACCGATATCCCTGATACAAAATCGCTTTCTTCCCACATTCAACCCACGTGAGGTTTCTACACAACTCAGCATTCCAGATACCATTACAACCTCAAACTGCTGGCTAAATTGTGCAGAAACACAGGATAAATCACTGACTATACATGTATTTTTGAAGAAAACTAATTTACAATGAATAGTAATCAGTTTTTAAGGGGAGAATGAACGTGCCAACATACACAATAAAAACTATGCTAAATCGTTACTATAAAGATGTAGTAAAGACATATCTTGATAATATGAAAAATTCTACAGATATGAGAGAGTTAAATAAACACTTAATGTTAAAAGTCCTTTTTGATTTAGCTTCAGAAGTGCATTATTCAAATTTCACACGGTTGAAGGGTATAAAGACCGAATTGCAGTGTATTACTTTCTAGAAGATCAAGTTTACACTCCAGGAATGGATGTTAATAAATTAAAGAGCCAGTTGGATTTTAAAGGTGAATACACTTATGTTAAATCCATGCTACAAAAGGGTAAAGATGGAAAGAACGAAGAGGTGGGGGTTTATGAACTTCGTTTTGATTACAAATTCCCAAAAGTCATGGGTAGTGGAGGTAATGTCATATATGAAGAAGAACACTGGTTTCCAAGGATTTTCTTTTTCCTTGCCGAAAAAAGTATAACAGTACCTTTAGAGCAAAATATTGCGAATTCCAGTATAAAAGAGTATTATTTGCTTACAGAGGTTTTCGAAAAGGATCCTGATGAACTTGGAGATGCCAAACAAACTGTACGTGATAGTGGTAAAATACAAACAAAAAATGCCATTGAGTCAGTAGCAATAGTCAAAAAATCTTTAAATAATGGATACAAACAATTTGTTAATTATTTTAATAAACTATAAGTAAGTTTACATTTGAAAGGTGTGATAATTATGGGATTAGACAGATTTTCATCTCCTTTAGCCGGTGAACATTTTAACTCAAGCAGTTACGAATTAGGTCTGAAGCTTAAAGCTACTCGTGTAAATAAACAGCTTTCTTTAGAAGAAGTTGCCCAAGCAACTGGTATTGAAAATATTGAGACGATTTTAACGATTGAAATCGGAGAATTTAAGCATCTAAAAGCTGAGCTATCTGATTTAGCTAAATATCTCGATGTGCCTTTACCAGAATGCTTTCGACCAGTACTCTTAGAAGCATATTAAAAAAGGGAGCTGTCCGAAAAGTCCTTCGGGACTATTCGTGACAGCTCCTTTTTAAATTTTTCAGTAAGGGGTAGCGTCAGGAAAATGCGGATTTACAACGTTAAGGAAATTTCAATATTAAAAAGCCTAATTTCTCAGCATAAAAATGAGAAATTAGGCTTTTCATTGCACCATTAAAGCGCCCTTTAGTGGAACAACTAAGATATGGTCTCAGCCTAAAAATCAATCAATTGTTCTTCAACTAACAGTTTAATTAAGTAGAATATTTCACAAATACTATAAATGGGCTAAATGAATGATCAAAAATAAAATAGGAGAAATGATTAATGATGGCAGAAGATTTAAAGTGTTACATTTTTTAATGCCCAAAATACTTAAACCAGATGCTAATATCAATATAGCTCCTACAATAGTCACTTCATTTAGAAGGTCGTTATTTATGGAGTTCTCCAATAAAAGAGCAATTAAATAAATGGAACCTTGCCATACAAATAACACAATTCCTGCAATCGCAATACCAATACCAAATGTGGATGCTAAAACAATCGAAGTAATTCCATCCAACATACCATTTGTAAGTAAATACGTATAATCTCCCTTTAATGCAGCCTCAACTGGACCCAATATAGATAACGTTCCAAAGCAAAATAATAATATAGCAGTCGATAACCCCTCAGCTAAATTTCCCTTAGAATATTTATTAACTAAGGCATTAAATTTTGATTCCAAATCAAGTCTTTGACCGAGTAATCCCCCTACAGCTAAACTTACAATAAAAAGTACCGGATATTTGCTGGAAGGTAAATGTTGAACTAGTGCATTTATTCCTAATCCCATAGCTACTAATCCCATAGCCTGCATTAGGATATTATGATACTCATCTTTTATCCCCTTTTTAAAGATACTTCCGACAATGCTCCCGACTATTATCATCATTGTATTAAATATTGTTCCAAACATAATGACTTCTCCTTTCAAATAATGCTCTTAACCAAAAATAAACCCTCCTGTAAGGGGAGGGTCAACACTTTATTGGTATTTGTATTTCTGTCAGATAGTCTTCTTTACTTCCGGAAATATAATGGTCAATTATTGTTCTTTCAATGGAGTCTCCGATAGCTTGGAAACCGTTATCCTTAATAAAATTCAGCAACGATTTATAATGTTCGGGGGAATTGTTATGATTTCCGTTATAATAAATACAGGCGTATCTTCCTTCTGGAAGAGATGTCACTAAAGGATTTTGAATATCATTATCTTCAACTAAAATAAATAGCGAGTTATATTCATTGAACTTGTTATTTAATATATTATTAATACTTATCGTAAGACCTACTCCCCCAATAAATATAGAAGAATTCATATTGGACAGACTTTCTAAACGTCGCAGGGCAATTTCCAGCTCTGGTTCTGAACTAATGCTTTTTATTAACCTTACTATCCTTCTCTCTTTTCTCTCCTTTATGAATGGAACTTCCAACTCCTTTATCTCTCGTGCTATTTTAATGTCCTGGATTCGATTTTGGAACCTGCGGTTAATTCGTTCCAGTTCTTTAATCTTTTCTTCAGTTAATCGTTTCTGTTCCTCTAAGAGATACAAAAAGCCATCGATATCTCTGTGATCCAGATGTTTCTTGATTTCCTTTAATGAAAAACCTAATTCCTTTAAATAATTTATGGTGTTCAATTGTTCAAATTGTTCCGTTGAATAGTATCTATAACCGTTGTTTCTATCCGTATGTATAGGTTTTAATAAATCAATTTCATCATAATATCTAAGGGTTTTTATGGTTGTATTATGGAGTTTAGCCATTTCTCCAATTGAAAATCTAATCTTCATTTTAATCTTCCTTAAAAATATTTATATTATCACTATAATACTCGATTATGTGATGTTAAACTAACCAGACCCGTTCGCTTATGTATATTTCTTTACAAACTCCAATTCTCTTACTAATTGTTATTAAACAATCTGGCCCTTTAATGGAGCAAGAAACACTATTTGTTCTCTTCCAATAACTTTCTATATAATGAGGATCTGGATACATTTGTAATTTCACAAATTTGATTTACAGTCATATTTCTTTATATAGCTTAACTGCATAATTCATTCCTGCATGATTTTTGTGATACTTCTTTAACCGTCCTTTGAACTTTCCTTCTTTCTTAGCCAACTCAATTCCTTCACGTTGTCGCATACGAATAAGATCTCTCTCTAATTGGTTAACACCAGCCATTACCGTAATTAAGAATTGGCTGTATGGATTATCTTCTGATAAATCTAGCCATGTATCTTTTAGTGATTTTAAACTTGCCTTTTTCCCTCTTATATCATCAATTAATTCAAATAAATCCTGCGTACTACGAGTGATCCGAGTTAAGTCTGTAACATAAATAATGTCGCCTTCCTGTAAATCCTCTAACATTTTTTGAAGTTGCTCACGATTTTTTGTTGCTCCAGAAACTTTTTCTTCAAAAATAATATCCATTCCGATTTCGTTCAGTTGCTGAAATTGCCTTAAAGGATTTTGGCTAGTCGAACTGACACGTATATAACCGATTTTCCGCAAAATATCACCCCATTTTTGAGACAAGTCTTATGAGACACTATAAATCCTTATTTTATCAGTCTACTATACTTATACCAATAGAGTACACCTTATTGAGACAGGATTTTTTACCTTACCGTTGTAAAACCATAATCCAGACGCTACTCCTTATACTGCATTATTTAATCTGGTTATCTTTCACCAGTGCATCTAACTTTGCTTCATAACCCGCACGAATACGTTCATTCTCCGCATGCATTTCAGCTACTTTGTCGTTGTACTTGTCGTTTTGAGCTTGTAACTTCGCTTGGTACTCACGTTCTACTTCTACAAGTGCCTTCTCGCGTTCGAGATCTTTACGCTCCTGCATGATTTCGAGGTCACGCGTATAATTCAACTGGGCGTTTTCTAAAGTCTTTTCCAATTTTATTCCTTATTAACTATATTCTTTCTCCTTTTTGAAAACCCTGCTTATAATTGGAATTTTTCATAAATTACGCTAAAAAAACGCTTCCTGTTGAAGGAAGCGTTTTTTCAGGATAAGAGGCATTTACTCCACCAGACGTTCGTGATACTGATGAAGTTCTTGCTTTAGTCGTTCAGAAAAATGTTCATCGATATAGTCCGCGATATACTGTTTTTTCTCGATTTCGATTTGAGTAGAACGGAAAAGTTTTCCGAAGAGTTGCCATCCTTTTTTTGCAGCATATTGCGTTAGGGCTTCGTTTTCAAGGCGCTTTAAGACGCTTTGTTCAATGTGTTTTTCTCTGATTTTGATGGCGATATCCTCTTTGTTTGACAGGAGGATCCCCTCTACTTTTTCGGCTAATTCCTGATTTTTCTGCTCCAGCTGTTCCGTTATGGATTGAAGCTTTTCAATTTCTTGCGAAGATTCGGAAGGAAGTGCTTTTATTTTTTGATGCAAAAAGTCCTCGTTTAAAGTGAGCTTCATTTCCTCAGTCTCTTCATCTTGCTCCATTTGAAATAAGCCAGTGTGCATAATCTGTGCAAGTGCTTGGCTTAGGGTATCTAAACGCTTGTCATTAATCGTGTCGGGTAAGTTTTCTTGAGCCGGTACTTGTTTGATGATATGCCCATCTTCATTCATGCGTAAAAGTTGTTTTAATCCTTTCACACGGTATTCATCTTTTAATAGAAGAAGCATGCGTAGCTTCAAAATCGCTTTGAAGTCTAAGCGTATAACGGTTGCTGTTGTTGGATTCGTTGCTTGTCCATCAAATAGGTATTCTTCAAATGGTTTGATGTAGTAACGGAGTTGGGCATCGGTTACGTCAAACCAACTCGCAACTTCGGGTGTGGAGTAGTACTTCTTCTCAATCAACTCGGCTAAATATGGCTCTGATAAAAAATGCTGCTCAGCTGGTGTTTCCTGGATTACTTGAAATAGTGGATCATTCGCAAGTACCTCTTGAATACGCTTCTCTATTGAAATCGTCTGTTCCATACGCTAACTCTCCTATCCTTCGCAAAAATTTCCAATTCTTTTCTACGCTATCGTACGTACAATTTTGCTTCTCTATTTTTTTCTATTCTATGGTGTCGTGTTTTATGCTAGTTTTCTTGAAAAAGAGCATAAAGGGATAGCAACAGATTTCCGAATTTACAACGCTAAGAAATATGCAAAATTTTATTCATTAAAGCCGATGGTCAGCATTACTTTAAAATCTCCTAATCTCTTGCTATAACTGACTTTCATTGATTGTGCATGAAA
Organism: Lysinibacillus sp. PWR01; assembly: GCF_043359455.1. Classification (NCBI taxonomy): domain Bacteria; kingdom Bacillati; phylum Bacillota; class Bacilli; order Caryophanales; family Bacillaceae; genus Lysinibacillus; species Lysinibacillus sp. PWR01. The sequence continues at coordinate 19,634 of NZ_JBHERJ010000060.1, forward strand.
AATGTATAAACCCTGTTCATAAGAAAAGCCACATAGTCTCATGTCAGTTGAATTCATTGAAGGTATGCTGCATTTGGCTTGCGTTTAAAGTTACAAGAAATGACCAAAATAAGGTATAATTAAGGTAATTGAACATAGGAGGAATTTTACGTGAATTGTATTAATTGTCATAATAAAATTGGAAATGAAGATTTGTTCTGCCCAACTTGTCAAACATTAAATGAACAATATATCTTTAAAAATGAAGAGTTACAGACTGAATTCAAAAATAAAGTTTCAGAAATAACAACAATTGTAGAAACAAATATTCCGAGTACTGATTATATGTGGGACGAGTCTGTTTCAAAATTTGCTAACACAATCGAAAAAGCGGCAGCAATTCTTAACATGGATATGATAAAAGATCAAGTAGCTTCAAAAACATTTAAAGATATGGATAATCTATTGCAACGATGTAAATCAGCAGAATTTCATATTGCATTAGTAGGCGCTATTAAGGCTGGTAAATCTACGTTAATCAATGCTTTATTAGGCTATAATCTGGCTTCAACACGTGTTACGCCTGAAACGGCCTCTCTAACAAAATTCCGTTCAACTAAAGACAAAAATTTCGTGAAAGTTTCATTTTATTCGACTGTTGAATGGGACCGTCTATGGAAAAGTGCGCAAGAATCACGGGCAAAAGTATTTTTAGAGGAATATGCAAAATTAGAAGCAGATTCAATTAAAGCTGAGTGGCTAAATCGTGACTCTTTAACAGTATATTGTGAAACTGTTGAAGAATTAAAAGAAGAAATTCATAAATGGAGTTCATCAAAAGCTGCAACACACTACTTTGTTAAAGAAGTAGAAGTGGGTTTAACTGACTTTGATATGCCAGAAGGTGTTGTTTTTGTTGATACACCAGGATTAGATGATGTAGTTGCTTACCGCTCAGATATAACAAGAGATTACATTAATCGTGCAAACGCAGTACTAGTATGTGTCAAATCAGATGCGTTGACTGGACCAGAGATGGCGACAATTTATAGTGTTTTTGCCAACACACGATATAACCCTGAAAAAGTCTATGTCATTGCAACGCAATTGGACACATTAAATCGTCCAGAAGAAAACTGGAAAGAACAACGTGTTGAATGGTTAAAATATATTACAGATGAAGGAGCTTACGGCGATGCTCAACTTGCTAATCGTAATTTAATTCCTGTGTCTGGCTATCTTTATTCATTAATCAAAAACTACGATACTATCGAAGAAGGTAGCGAGCAATACTTTGATTTAGCATCCATTTTAATGAAGTTTAGAATTATGCCAAATAATATCGGTGAGCATGCACAGCGGTTATTAGATTTTACAGGTGTCGATGCGCTAAAACGTCAGATTGAAACAGAAATTGTAAATAATCATAAATTATTGTTAGTTCAAGATATTAGAGAATCATATTTGTTATGTAAAGAGGATATTTTAAATCTTTCGAAGCAAATTAAAGGTGCTCAACTAGAAATCATTGAATATAGTGAGAAGGATATTCAAGAGATTCAAAAGAAAAAGGCTCAGCAGGAACAAGAAGTACTAGAATTAGAAACAGATAAAAAAGAATTAGAATCTTTATTAACAATGGTGAAACAAACGACCTCTGCACGTGTAGAAGAACTTACAAAGGTTATTAGAGGAATGGCGGTGAAATAATGAAAATTATACCACCTATGCCACCCATTGATCTGAAAATGATTCCTTTGATAATTGAGGCGGGAAAAAAAGCTTGGCAGTTAATTGAAAACTGGATTGATAAGAAAATCAAAACTGTTAGCGAAAAACAACCTTTAACAAAAGAGTCTTCCGCAGCTGAATTCCAAGAGATGCACCAATTGTTTACGGAGCTACAGCAACAAATAGGTTCTACTGTACAAGAATTAGAAAAAAAAGTAGCGCTAGAAATTAATGAATATTTAGAACAATTTAGTTTTTTGTTAACATCAAACCCAAGTTTAAAAGGAAAATATCAAATTTCTACATTGAAATATGAGCGTGAAATTAGACGAATACTCAAGCAGTGCAACGGTTTTATCGAAAAGGAAGTAGCTTCATCTGTTAATTTGATAAACCCTGAAGTACATCAAATATTGATGATGCTCCCAGGTCAAAAAAAAGAACTAGCACTAAATAATTTTATTACAGGAGTTATCGAAAAGTCCTTAAATAGCTTTTCAGATTTTTTCCAAGAAGAAGTTAGTTACTTATCCTTGATAATTGAAGAAGATTTAATAGAACAAATAACTCAACTGAAACGAGTTGACGAAGAGCTATTAAAACAACTAACAATGCTAGAAGATTCATTTAATAAAGGAAATATAAAAAATGAAAATCTTCAATTAGGTGCTTATACGAAACTAGAATTTATAAAAAAATTAGAATGTTTATTGAATAATAATAATAAGGAATGATGTAAAATGGGAATTTTTAGCCGGATAGGGTCAGCAATCAGCTCGGGAGTAAAGGCAGTAGGAAGAACTGTCGGGACGGTTGTAGAAAATGCAGGGAAATGGACTGGAAATAAGAAATGGGAAAATATTGGACGGAATATAAAAGATTTTTGTAGTGATGTTGGGGAATATCATTCATATGATAAAGATACGGCATCAGCTGCTGATACAGCAAATATTAATGAACTTTTAACATTATTTAGCTCTAAACTTAAAGATCAAGCAGATGAATTAGAGGAAAACGTATTAAAAGACGTTCGTGAATATTTTGAAGATGTGATTAGTCAAATTGAGGACTCTGGAGTTGAAATTCCAACGAAACAATTTAGGAGAGCTATGACACAAACTGAACGTAATATAAAAGGGAAATTAAAGTCGCATTTAGCAAAAAGAGTATCTATTGATGATCAAGAATGTTTAAATATTTTAGCGTTAGCACCAGGAAGTGAAAAGACATCTAAAATGGATAAGTTCGGTAGAAAGGTACTTGAAGAAGGTTTAGACCAACTCTCTAAACAAACAGAAGAAACAGTTCAAAAGTATAATGCGGAATTACACGATTTGTTAAATCAATTGTTAGAACAACAAGAAAAGAATTTAAATCAAATTCAATTGCAGTTCAATGAAATTTTAGAAAAAGCTAATGGTGAAATGGTTGATAAAGAAGCAGCTAAGCTGAAGCCAGTCATTTTATTAAAAAGTGTTGAGCAATTAGAGAAGGCTGTCAGTTAAGCTAAGGAGGAATAGGAAATAGTGGGTTTTTGGAATACTCTTGGATTATCTAGTAAAAAAGATAATGATCAGTTGCATGAAGAAATAAAACTGTTGAAGCAAACGATTGAAAATCAAAGTATGAGTCAAAATCTAATGATTGAAACGAATATGAATGAAATTTTAAAGTCAATGTCTAAGCAAAATGAACAATTTTTATCGCTATTGAATACACAAATGGAAGTAATAAATAATAATAATTTATATATTACAGAACAAATTTCTAATTTAGAGAAGTCAACAAGTGAAAATCTAGATACGCAAACAAAAGAAGTAACTAAAATTTTGAAATTACAAAACAAAAAAATACAAAAATTGGATAATTCAACGCAACAATTAGAAAAAATGAATGCAGAGATACTTAAGTCCATGCAAGCCATCTGGTTAATTCAATTGAGTCAGCAAGTAGAAAACGAGTTAATAAAAAAATAAAATTTTTTCTGTAACGAATCCATTTCATAAATCATAACCATTGTGGGACAAGGTTTTTGAACGAGCCGCTAAGACATATCTTATCTGAAGACCTAATAAATGGTACCATAGAGAAAAGTAACTCCCTCCGAAAAGTGGCTGGGACAAAAGGTATTCAGCCATAAAAAATGAGAAAAGCCACAAACGTTGTCAGCGAACGTTCCCTATGTATCATTTGGGAACGTTATTTTGAATGGGTTTGTATAAAAAAATAATTACTTAATTTTAAATTTTTAACCTATTTTTAACCTATTTTTAACCTTTGTATGTTATTTTTTACTTTTGTATGTTCTGAATGCTAGAGAAGTTGACGTTATTCGTACATAGAAATCACAAGAAAGAGAGGGACTTACTACATGAAAAAACTATCTAGCCTATTCCTAATCGTGTTACTCCTCAATTTACAATGGGGAGGTACAGCCGTATATGGTGCAACAAATAGTGAAGCAGATTTTGTAACAAGTCCAAATGCTACAGGTGTTACTATTACAAAATACAAAGGAACAACAAAAGACGTCATTATTCCAGACACAATTAAAGGTCAAACAGTGACTAGTATTGGTTATTCTGCTTTTGCATCTAAAGAGCTAAAGAGTGTGACAATTCCTGCTAGCGTGACAAATATTCAGAATCATGCATTTGATTCTAATCAGCTAAAGAGTGTGACGATTCCTGCGGGCATCACTAATATTGGGATTAGAGCCTTTTCTAATAATAAGCTAGAGCATTTGACAATTCCATCGGGCCTGAACAATATCGAAAGTAGTGCTTTTGCTTCTAATGAACTAAAGAGTGTAACAATTCCAACTAGCGTGACCAGTATTGATCATTCTGCTTTTCGGTATAACAAGCTAGAAAGTGTGATTATTCCGAATAGTGTGACTAATATTGGACCTTATGCCTTTGAGTATAACAAGCTAACAAATGTGACGATTCCATCTGGCGTGACTATTATTAGCGATAGTGTCTTTGCTTCTAATAAATTAGAGAGTGTGACGATTCCATCGGGAATGATCAATATTGGTTTTGCTGCTTTTCAGTATAACAAGTTAGAAAGTGTGACAATTCCAGATACCGTGACCAATATTACAGCTACTGCCTTTGCGCATAATCAGCTAACTAATGTCACGATTCCATTGGATGTAATCAGTATTGGGGATGCAGCCTTTGCATATAATCAACTAAATCATATTGAATTTAAAGGACAAATTTTAAACCTTAATAAGACAGCGTTCTATAAACAAGGCAAACAAGGAGATACTTTTCATGGGTGGTTTGAGGATAAATTGTACACTAATAAATGGACAGAGACAGTTGAAACTTCTATGACAATTTATTCAAAGTGGAACCCTTACTCAATAGGCACTGTTATATTACCGAAAACAGGGCAACTAATCGTAGACGATAAACAAAATTTTGAACTAATCGAAAATTTATCTGATGGAACAACGCAAAATCAAACAGCAAACACGGTATTTACCGTAAGCAATCCATCCGTTGCGACGATGCAAGGAAATACCTTAACAGCCATCGCACCTGGAACGGTGACGGTTAAAGCAACCTATGGGAGTTCATCGGATACAGCGACGATTACGGTGAATGAAGCGCCTGTCAAAACAACCGGCATGGTGTTATCACCAAAAACAGGTCAATTGATAGTAGGGGAGGCACAAACATTTGATCTAGTCGAAAATCTATCCGATGAAACAAAGCAAAATCAAACGGCAAACGCTGTATTTACCGTAAGCGATCCATCCGTTGCGACGATGCAAGGAAATACCTTAACAGCCATCGCACCTGGAACGGTAACAGTTAAAGCAACCTATGGGAGTTCATCGGATACAGCGACGATTACGGTAGTGAATCGAGTGATACCACCTGTACCACAACCAACGCCACAACCGGTAGTTCCTTTACCTGAGCCATTGCCAACCCCATCCCCGCCATCGGATCAAATTTCGATTCAGCGTGTGATAGAAAATGGGGTGGTCAGCTACCGAGGCTACGTGACTTTAGAAAATGTACAAGCGATTATTCAACAATTAACAAATGGAGAGGAACGCGTGGTACGTGTTCGTTTCCCAGCGGAAGCGGCAACTGTTGAAACAACATTGGACGTCCAACGTGCAGCGGGTGCGTTTTTAGCTGAACAAGAAGTCGATTTGTTGATAGAACTAGCAAATGGAAAGATCCGTATTCCGCATACGTCACTGAATGATTTTACAGAAGCACTCTATTTCCGAATCGTTCCGGTTCCATCAGCTGCACAGGAGCCAATCGAAGAAAACGCACAACAAAATGAACATGTGCAGACGTTTGTAGGGAATCGAATGACTGTGAATTTATTAGGTCAGCCGGTCACAATTGAAACGAATCTACAAAATCAGCCGGTGACCATGACATTACCGATTCCAACAGACGTGACAAAAGAACAGCTACAAACATTATTTGTCTACATCGAGCATAGTGACGGAACAACAGAAGTCAAACAAGGGCGAATCGTCGAAATGGCACCAGGTGTCCAAGGGTTTGTATTTGACGTGACACACTTCTCCACATTTGCCTTGATGTATGCAACTGAACAAGAAGAAGTGACAGAAGAGAAACTCGTAGTACCCTATATTAAAGGCTATCCAGATGGTACCTTTAAACCAAATGCGGCGGTGACACGTGCTCAAATGACCACAATGTTAGCCCGTTTCTTAACAAATGGGAAAATTCCAACAGCCCAAGCAACTTTTGAAGATACGGAAAAGAATACTTCAAAGGATACGATTGAGTTTGTGAAACAAGCTGGTTTATTTAATGGCACAACCCAAACCAAATTTGACCCGAATGGGACAATTACCCGTGCCCAAATGGCGGGTGTCATCGCACGCTGGGTAGATACAGTGTGTGCACAAGAAGACACGAAAGCGTATTGTCAAACCGCTAAGCCCGGAAAAGTCTTTTCTGATGTTGCAGCAAGCCATTGGGCTGCCTCATCGATTGAAAGAGTAAGTGCCCTCGGCATTATGACTGGAAACAGTGCGACAACGTTTAATCCGAATGGTGCGTTAACACGTGCACAAGCGGTAAAAGTCCTGAACCAATTATTTGAACGACCAGCAGTAGAAAACATCACCGAATCAACATTCCGTGATGTACCGGCTAGTCATTGGGCAATCGGAGACATTGAAGCAGCTGCAACAGAAATGACGATGAAAAAATAAGACAAAAAAGACACCTGTCTGATTGGGATTCAACTCCCATCAGATAGGTGTCTTTTTTGTAGGATAGAACGTTACCAAAGCGGTGTTTGGTCACATTTTGAAATGTTTGTTATACTAAATAGCAGGTTAGTTGAATATTAAATTTATCTTTGAAACAGATAATAATATGTGATAGTAAATATTAGACGCTATAAAACAACAGATTGAAAATGGAATAACATCTTCTAGATAGATATCTTGGTTAAGTATACTTAGAAAAACAACACCAAAAAGTATACCCGCTAACGAATATAAAACTAACCCGAATAAATAACCTGTCCATTTTAAACTTTTGTTAAAATTCGCAACTAGCTTATCAATAAAAATCGAAAGAGGCAATCCTACCAGAAAAAAAACAGGTCCAGCATAAATAATGACTAAGCTAAACGTTTCTGAAAAACTAGAATAATAAGCATTAGGCTCCCGTTGAGAATTGGGTACAAAGGAAAACCAAGAAAATATTGCTGCAAATAAAATGGTAGATAGTACTCCTGTTAAGAACCTTTTCATAATTTTACACCTCCATGAACCATTAAAAATTAATCTTTTTAGGGTTATATTCATTTTAGCATTCTAACTGAACTAAACTGCCTCCGTTAGTTGAAGTACAACATTCCCAAACCATCGTTTTGTGACATTTTATAAAAGAATGTTATTCAAAAATATGGCCCG
>NZ_JBHERJ010000061.1:0-496 GCF_043359455.1 Lysinibacillus sp. PWR01
GCTATCGTATTTGAAGCAACAGGTACCTATTCAAAACCTATCGAAGCATTTTTCAAAGATTACGGCTACGCATACTGCCGCATGAATCCACTTGAAGCGAATTTACAGATGGCAACGATGCGTCGTCATAAAACCGATATTAGTGATGCCCATGAACTTGCGAAGACTCATTTTAAAATGGAACGCGAAATAACGTACATACAAGACGATTATTATGAACAGATGCGTGCACTGACTCGTTACTACGATGAAATTGATGAAGAAATCATTTTACTCAAAAGTAGAATGCATGCCATTTTACAGCTGAGTTTTCCAGAATTAGAAAAGCTGATTACACCGAGTTCAGCACTATTTTTAAATATTGTACAACTCTATCCACACCCCGCACTTTTACAAGCCCATTCAAAAACGATGATTAAAAATCGTTTAAAGGCCAATACGCGAAAAAACCTCTCGCTAATGCGTGCGGAGGCTAAAGCTATTACATTATTAGAAG
>NZ_JBHERJ010000062.1:0-22284 GCF_043359455.1 Lysinibacillus sp. PWR01
GCTGGCGGAACGGAAATCAACCCCTCACCTTGCAAAGTTGCTTTTTCTGCCGTTGACATCATCTTTTTTCAACAACATGAAGCCCTTGATTTGTTTTTACACAAATCAAGGGCTTCATATTATTTATAAAGCAGATCTTCTGCTAAATGAGTAAACACTTCACCGATTATCGACTCTTCATCATAGACCGAGGAACCTGTATTTTCCTCAGGTTGAGCGAAAGGAATCTGAGCTATCACATGTGTCTGCAATAAATCTGCTAACTGTTCTGCTCCACCTTGTCCAAATAGATAGTTTTTTTGACCATCTGCTCCTTCAAAATAGGCCATGTTTTCAACAACACCAAGAATCGTGTGTTTTGTATGTTGAGCCATCAAGCCTGCACGAGAAGCAACATGAGAAGCGGCAAGATGCGGTGTTGTCACGATGATTTCTTGAGCTTGTGGAATCATCGCAGCCATATCAATCGCTACATCTCCTGTACCAGGTGGTAAATCGATGAGGAGATAATCTAAATCTCCCCATAGTGTGTTGACAAGGAAATTGCGAATCCACTTATTGAGCATAGGACCACGCCACATAACAGGCTGGTTGTCATTTGTAAAAAAGCCCATCGACATCATTTTTACGCCGTGACGTTCTACTGGAATCGCCGTTTGATCAAGCATGGTAGGCTTTTGGTCAATCTTCATCATGGCAGGGATACTGAAACCATAGATATCGGCATCTAAAATACCTACACGTTTACCAAGACGAGCAAGAGCAACCGCTAAATTGATTGTTACAGTAGACTTTCCAACACCGCCTTTACCACTTGTGATGGCAATGAATTGAACGCCAGAATTAAGCAGTAGCATGTTCGGCATTCCTTGTTCAGTTACATTTTTTGCTTGTAGAGAGGCAGTTAATGTGCGTCGCTCCTGATCTGTCATAGCGCCAAAGCTAATGGTAACAGTGGAAGCACCAAGCGCTTGTAATGCCTCCTCCACATCTTGCTGTATTTTTGCCTTTAACGGACATCCTGGAATGGTCAAAATAATATCCAGCGCTATACGGTTGTCATGTATTTGGATGTTACGCACCATATTCAAATCTACGATACTTTGATGGAGCTCAGGATCATTCACTTGTTTCAATGCGTTTACAACATGTTCTTTTGTTAACATATAGGAACCACCTTATTCTTTTAAGCCTTTGCCAAGTCCCTTTAAGAAATGGACCCCAAAATTGAGCGCGCGATTGACATCTGGATCATTTAACATTTTCATCAGCTTAAAGGCACTTACTTTTTCATTCGATTCAAGTGCTTTGCTTGCTTCATCTACGCCTGTATTTAAGCCTTCGATCAGCTTAGTCGTTGTTTCAGGATTGAGCTCCGTCAATGCACCTGCAACACCCATTAAATTGTTAATAATATTGGTTACAGGCTTACGTGTTAATTGACCAAGTGCAACATGGGCGACTTCTTCTTTGGCTTCAAGTAGCTTCATTGCTGCTTCTAGTGCACCGATATCATTTAATTCAGCCATAATACTAAACACTTGATTGACCGTTTCTTCATTATCAGAAAGTAGTTTTTTTAGATTGTCTAATTTTTGTTCCTTTAGTTGTTCTTCCGTTAATTGTTGTTTTTTAATGCCTGTAATGGGTACAGCCATGCTCTCACTCTCTTTCGTTAATGGTTGTTAAGTGAACGTAGCCAGGACGATTCCATTTTCGTTGTACCTCAACACCATTTTGAGGATGACGCTTTTTATAGCGTGGGTTCGTGCGAGGAAGTGGTGATTTTCCTTTTGCTTTTAGCACCTCTACTCGTACTTTTGTTTGTTTATAAGCTGGTGTTGATGTATTTACGTCTGCTGCAGGACCTGTTAGGAAGTTAATGGCAGAATCTTTGCTAACAGAGTTCATTGGTAAGAATAATTCGTTTCCTTGTACGCGATCTGTAACAAGAGCATTTAGCTTCAAGGCACCATATGGAGACACTAAACGAAGTAGGGCTCCATCTGCAATGCCTCGTTCTTTCGCCAATTCTGGTGATACTTCAACGAAAATTTCAGGTACTTTCGATTGAATACCTTTCGATTTATTAGTTAGATTTCCTTCATGGAAGTGTTCAAGCATACGGCCATTATTAATATGACAATCGTATTGTGCTTCAAACTCAACAGGTTGCACCCAATCATTTAAAGCAAAACGAGCTTTTTTGTCAGGGAAGTTAAAGCCATCTTCATATAATAAGGGCGTATCCTTACCATCATGGCTACCCCAACAGAAGCTTCCCCAGCCCTCTAGAACCTCATAGTTGGCTTGTGAGAAGAGGGGAGACAGGCTGGCCATTTCATCAAAAATGTCACTTGGGTGATCATAATGCCAATCTGCTCCTAAACGACGAGCAACCGCTTGCAAGATTTCCCAATCTGCTTTCGACTCACCAAGTGTTGGTAATACTTGATACAGGCGTTGAACGCGGCGTTCTGTATTCGTGAATGTACCTTCTTTTTCAAGCGAAGGCGCAGCAGGTAAAATCACATCTGCATATTGTGCTGTGCGTGATAGGAAACAATCTTGGACAACGAAAAAGTCAAGCTGTGAAAGCACCTCATCTACATGGTTAGCATTACAGTCAACAAGTGCCATATCTTCACCCACTAAATACATTGCTTTCATTTTCCCTTCCATAATCGCATCTAACATTTGCATATTATTTCGACCAGGCTGTGGTTGAATAGGGACACCATAGGCTTTTTCGAATTTTGCACGTGCCTCGTCATCAGTGACTCTTTGATAACCTGGCAGTAGATTTGGAAGTGTCCCCATATCGCAGGCACCTTGCACATTGTTATGGCCGCGAAGTGGGTAGGCACCAGCACCTGGACGACGATAGTTCCCCGTTGCTAAAAGTAAATTTGAAATCGCCGCGGATGTATAGGAGCCACCAGTATTTTGTGTTACACCCATGCCCCAAAGCACACATGTCCCATCTGCATCACGAATCATTTCAGCCACTTCGATCAATGTTTCTTTACTAATACCCGTCATTTCTTGCGCATAATCAAGTGTATAGGTTGCAAGTACTTGTTTAAAATCTTCATAATGAAGGACGTTTTCTTGAATAAACGCTTCATCATGCCAACCTTGATCAATGATATATTTGGTAACAGCCATTAACCAAACTTGGTCAGTACCTTGCTTTGGACGCATAAAGATGTCGGAACGCTCAGCCATTTCATGCTTACGAATATCGGCAACAATTAATTTCTGACCATGTAATTTATGCGCACGTTTCACACGTGTTGCTAAAACAGGGTGTCCCTCAGCTGGGTTAGCCCCAACAATAATGACAAGCCCAGCCTTGGCGATATCTTTGATCGTACCAGCGTCACCGCCTAAACCTACTGTACGTAATAAACCGTCAGTAGCAGGGGATTGACAATAACGAGAACAATTATCGACATCGTTTGTTCCAAATAACTGACGTGCCATTTTTTGAATTAAGTAATTCTCTTCATTTGTAATTTTAGAAGAGGAGATAAAGCCAACAGAACCTGGACCATATTGTTGTTGAATTCCGCCTAGTTTTGTTGCAATTAAATCCAATGCTTCATCCCACGATGATTCAACAAACTCATCATTTTTACGAATGAGTGGTTTTGTAATACGTTCCTCAGAATTGACAAAATCCCAGCCGAATTTCCCTTTGACACAAGTAGAAATCGCATTTACTGGACCTTCAGAAGGCTGTACTTTTAAAATTTTTCGGCCCTTTGTCCATACTTCGAACGAGCAGCCTACACCACAGAAAGTACAAACTGTTTTTGTTTTTTTAGTGCGTTTACTACGCATAGCTGCTTCCACTTCGGAAACGGCAAAAATACCGCTATAGCCCGGTTCAACTTCCTTAATTAAACTGATCATCGGATCTAACATATCCTGTTTCAGACCAGTCATAAATCCAGCCTCTCCAAGCATGGATTTTTCCATTAAGGCATTACATGGGCAAACGGTTACACATTGTCCACAACTTACACAGGAAGAATCATTGATGGCAACGCCCGTATCCCAAATAATACGTGGTCTTTCTGCTTCCCAATCAAGGGATAATGTTTCATTCACCTGTAGATTTTGACAAACCTCTACGCACTGACCACAAGCAATACATTGGTTAGGATCATAACGATAAAATGGATGTGACATGTCCACTTCATGAGGTTCCACTTTTGGTTGGTATGGATATTTTTGATGCTCGATTTCCATTAATTCGGCCGTGTTGTGTAATGTACAATTCCCGTTGTTGTTATCACAAACTGTACAGTACAGTAAATGATTTTCGAGTAGACGGTCCATCGCTTCTGTTTGTGCTGCTTTCGCTTTGTCAGAAGTTAGTAATACATTCATGCCGTCTATTGCCTTTGTGGAGCAGGAACGAACTAATTGGCCATTCACCTCCACGATACATGTATCACATGTCTCGATTGGGTCAACAGCGGGCACATGACAAATCTGTGGATGTGGAATGTCATGTTGATTAATGGTATCAAGGATTGTAGCTCCCTCTTTTACATCATACGATACGTCATTAATATTAATTTGAGTCAAGATAACTTCCTCCTTTTGCACTTTGAGACTAATCGGACAACATGTTGCAGCTTAAGACAAAAAGGGAATAACAAATCGAGTTGGTTATTTTTGAAAAGATTGTCTTGTTATCATTGTAATTCCCAATTGTTCTTGAAGCTACCTCAAAATAGGCAAATTGCTAGATCATAACAAGTTATCCATGTCTCGGCTATTCAAAAAAAATAAAAAAATCCACCATGAAATTACATGTTCTAGACATGCTAATAATTCATGGTGGATAAAATTCTTAGCAGGCCTTGCTAAAAACTCAATCTACTTTTATTTTTTAATAACAATAGAATTCAACTATTAAAAACACTATGCAACATCGTGACATAGGGATCAAAATAAATCAATTCCATTTGTGATATGAATATTATAGCCCTTTCCTTCAAAATGAACAATATTTATCATAAAATTTATTAAATGAGAATTATTATCAAGAAGTATTTTCTCTTTTATTTTTTTAAAAGTTGCTATATCATTAACAAACTGTAAGGGTGGCCCACATAACCATTTGCCTAAAAAAAGTTTAATTACGATGGGAGAATCGTTGCTATGTCTAAAAAAATACATGAATTTAATGACATGATTCGAAAGTTACGCAAGGAAGTGTTTGGTAAAGGTCCTGAACGTATTCATACCGTTTTTGTCGAGAATATGGCTGTCTCTACTTTATACGGGAATATTACACCGACAGAAAAATTTATTGCCAGTACACCTGAAGGACTGAAAATGGTGCATGCTGCAAGGACGAGTATGATTCAAGATTTATATACACAATCGCCACCAGAGGGTATGGAAGAATTGATGGGCAGCAAATTACTTCACTTATTTTCAGATATTAAAATTGAAGAGGATTTTGCGATTTCCGTCTTTGTTTTTGAAAAGAATATCAGTGAATAAAGGGGATGCCTTATGGATCGAGCAATAACAAGAAAAATTGTGCGTGTTGAAGGACAACAGGTGAAAGAAATGGATGATTTAATCGTCTCAGAATACGCGGTGACCGTAAAAATAAATCAGCAAGAATTTGTCACAATGGTATGTACACCAGAGTATGTGGAAGATATGGTTATCGGCTACTTAGCATCTGAACGAGTCATTCGTAGCTTTGAGGATATTGAAGAAATTTGGCACCAGGAGAAAGAAGGTTTTGTGCATATTAAAACAAAGCATGTCAATCCTTATTACCAACAGACGCAAAACAAGCGCTATATTACCTCTTGCTGTGGGATGAGTCGACAAGGGTTTGTGTTTACGAATGATGCATTAGTAGCCAAAAAAATGGATGAAGTCCATGTCCAAATAACGACCGAAGATTGCTTCCGTTTAATGCACGAGATGCAGCATGATGCCGACATTTTTAAGAAAACGGGTGGCGTGCATAATGCTGCACTATGTGATGTGAATGGCATTGTCTTAAGTCGCATGGACATTGGTCGTCATAATGCTTTAGATAAAATTTACGGCTATTGCCTACGTAACAATATCCGTATGGAAGATAAAATCATCGTCTTTAGCGGACGAATATCGTCGGAAATTTTACTAAAGGTTTCCAAAATAGGCTGTGCCATTGTACTATCTAAATCAGCACCAACCGAATTAGCATTGCAATTAGCGGAGCAGCTGGGTATTACGACGGTTGGCTTTATTCGACAACACGCATTGAATATTTATACACATCCACAACGCATCCTATTACCAGCTAATGAATTGAAAGAAGGAGATTAAATGACGAATCTACAAGACCAATTACACAGACCGTTAAGAGATTTAAGAATATCCGTGACAGATCGTTGTAATTTCCGTTGTCGCTATTGTATGCCAGCAGAAGTATTTGGTCCAGATTACGCATTTTTACCATCTGATAAAATATTAAGTTTTGATGAAATTGAACGATTAGTAAAAATCTTTGTTTCATTGGGCGTGAAAAAAATACGGATTACAGGCGGAGAACCATTGTTACGTCGTGATTTGCCCGAATTAATTGCCCGTATTCACCGCATAGAGGGTGTAGAAGATATTGCTTTAACAACCAATGGTTCGTTATTAAAAAAATATGCACAGCCATTGGCACAAGCAGGCTTAGCGCGAGTTTCGGTTAGTCTAGACTCACTTGATGATGAGCGTTTTTTTGAGATGAATGGTCATCGAGGCAAGGTATTGCCTGTGTTAGAGGGAATTGAAAAGGCTGCAGAAGCGGGCTTACAAGTAAAAATTAATATGGTTGTTCAAAAAGGGAAAAATGAACAAGATATTGTTACAATGGCACAATTTTTCAAAGAAAAACAACATATTCTACGCTTTATAGAATATATGGATGTAGGGAATTCAAACGGCTGGCGCTTGGATGATGTGGTGTCCAAAAAAGATATTATTGAGCAAATCCATCAGATTTCACCGTTACAGCCAGTAGCCCCCAATTATAAGGGAGAAGTGGCAACACGTTATCAATATCAAGATGCCCAAGGTGAGATTGGTGTAATCTCGTCTGTGACGGATTCTTTCTGCTCCAATTGCTCACGTGCTCGTCTCTCTGCAGAAGGATCATTATACACTTGTTTATTTGCGACAGAAGGCACGGATTTAAGAGAACTATTACGTTCAGGGCAAGATGATGCAGCTATCATCAAGTGTATTACGAATGTTTGGGAAACAAGAAATGATCGTTATTCAGATGAACGTAATGAACAAACCATGGCAAAAAGGAAAACGTCAAAAATTGAAATGTCTCACATTGGGGGGTAACGTGAAAAAAACAGAAAAAAATCGGCACAATAATGCCGAATTTTTTCTGTTTATTTATGCACAAAAGTGCCACTTTTCCCACCAGTTTTTTCAACAAGATAGGTTTCTTTAATGACCATCGTCTTATCAACGGCTTTACACATATCATAAAAAGTTAGTGCAGCGATCGACACAGCAGTGAGGGCTTCCATTTCAACACCCGTTTTTCCACTACATTTAACAGTGGCTTGAATATGGAGCTCATAGCCATTTTCTGCTTTTTCATAGTCAAACTGGAAGTCTGTGCCCTGTAGCATGATGGGATGGCACATGGGAATGATATCAGCCGTTTTTTTAGCACCCATAATCCCTGCAATTTGCGCAACTTGCGTCGGATCACCTTTTTTAATGCCACCTTGTTGGATGGCTTCATAGACCGCATCGGATAATATAATCGTACTGCGAGCAATGGCTGTACGTGTTGTGATTTCTTTTGCCGAGATATCGACCATTTTAGGACGACCTTCTTCGTTCCAGTGTGTAAAATTATTCATTGTTAGACTCCTTTTTACTTGTTTGTGACCAGTCTTGTTGTGCATTGATATTGATAAATGTTGAGTTATCGTCATCAAAAGGAACATAACAGACACGAAGTTGCTCTAAAAGCACTTTCATACTCCGTTTGTTTTGTGCCGTTAATTGTGTCGCCTTTGGTAAAGCAGTACGTCGATATAATGCAGCTAATGGCTGATCGCGTAGCGCTTGCGTCGGAACAATGGCATCATAACTGTCATTAATCAGCCCTAGCATTTTTTGGATAAATTTTGCATTCATATAAGGCATATCGCTCGCTACGACAAAAAACCATTCCACATCAGGATAGGCTATCATGATATGATGCAAGGCAAAAAGAGGGCCTTGATGTGGCTGCTTTTCAATGACCCATTGGACATTTTCCTGTCCAAACTGATGTTGTAAGTGCGCATTTGTAGCAATAATAAGAGGATCTAGCTGATTTTTTTGCAGGGCTATGAGACTATGCTTATATAAAGGCTGCCCAGCAAATGTCTCAAACATTTTTGGCTGACCATAGCGAGAGGATTGACCGCCAGCTAACACAATACCAGCAATTTTCATAAGCGATGTAACTCACCGACAAAATGTTGAACAGTAGGCACTATAAGCTTCGTCATAGCTAAAGTCACCGCATTAGTGGAACCTGGTAAAACATAAATGGCTGTTTGCTGAAGACTCCCAGCAGTGGCACGACTAAACATCGCTCTTGGGCCAATTTCTTCATAGCTGAGCGTTCGAAATAATTCACCAAACCCCATCATTTCTTTTTCAAACAGAGGCAGAATGGTGTCATAGGTTTGATCTCTTGGTGTAAATCCTGTTCCACCAGTGACGATAATGGTATTAATTGTTGGATCACTGCACCAATTTGTAACATGACGAGCGATATCCAGTGGTTCATCCTTTGTTAGTTGGTAGTCCACTACTTCAAATGCAGCTTCTTGAAGTAAGGACTGAATACGTTGACCAGCATGATCATCTGTCTTTGTGCGTGTGTCACTGATCGTTAAAATAGCAACTTGGATTGGTTGCTGTTGATGTGTGGGATGCACAGGTAGGACCTCCTTCAAATGCGTTTTGCTAAAAAACATTGCTTTTATTATAATGCTATAAATGAAAAGGTCAAACGAAAATTCATAGAAAGAAAGGCCTCATACTTATGCAAAATAGATATTCTAGACAACAATTATTTCACCCTATTGGACAAACAGGGCAACAGTCCCTCCAACAAAAACACGTCCTTATGATAGGCGCGGGTGCATTGGGGAGTGCTAGCGCAGAAGCACTTGTGCGTGCTGGTATTGGTAGGCTGACCCTCATTGATCGTGATTATGTAGAGTGGAGCAACTTACAAAGACAGCAATTATATACAGAGCTAGATGCACAAGAAAAAATGCCCAAAGTCATCGCAGCTAAAAAGCGCCTTCAACAAATTAACACAGAGGTAGAAATCCATGTCGGCATTATGGATGCTTGTACCGAGTCCTTGCTACCATTGCTAGAAGGTGTAGATGTGATGGTCGATGCGACCGATAATTTTGATGTTCGCTTTGTCATGAATGACCTTGCACAAAAGTATCGTATTCCTTGGGTATATGGCTCTTGTGTTGGAAGTTATGGCGCGACCTATACGATTGTGCCAGGCAAAACACCTTGTTTGCATTGCTTATTAAACGTGATGCCCCATACTGGGATGACTTGTGATACGGTAGGAATTATTAGCCCAACGGTCCAAATCGTAGCTGCTTATCAAGTGGCAGAGGTTTTAAAATTGCTTGTTGGGGATGAGAAAGCCTTACGAAAAAGCTACTTAACGTTTGATGTTTGGCAAAATCAACACTATGAAATCAATGTAGAGAAAATAAGGCAGGCTGATTGTCCATCTTGTGGCGATAAGCCGACATATCCTTACCTGTCCTATGAAAATCAAACTAAATTACAGATACTTTGTGGCCGTGACGCGGTCCAAATTCGACCACCAAAGCCCATTCACTATTCGTTCGACCAACTGGCAAACCAGCTTCGTTCCTATGGTGAAATTCAGGTCAATCCTTATTTGCTATCTTACCAAGCTGAAGATTACCGAATCGTTATTTTCCAAGATGGGCGAGTAGTAATACATGGTATACAAGATATACAAAAAGCTAAAAGCATTTATTATCGTTTATTAGGATAAAGGAGTGTGCCAAATGTTAGAAAAAAGACAACCAATTCCTGTGGCAGAAGCTGTTCATCGTGTAATGGACTACGCCTTTCAAGCACAAAAGGAGCATGTGTCATTAACACAAGCTCATGGGCGATTTATCGCAGAAGCTGTTAAAGCTGATCATGATGTACCAGCCTTTGATCGTTCGCCGTATGATGGCTATGCCATTCGTTCCATTGATAGTCAAGAAGCCTCTTCACAGCATCCCGTCCGTTTTCAAGTTGTTGGAGAAATTGGGGCAGGCTATGTCTATGACGAAGTAGTTGGGGATCATCAAGCTGTCCGTATTATGACGGGAGCACCGATACCACAAGGGTGTGATGCAGTGGTCATGCTAGAATTAACCCATACATTTGAAGAAAATAATCAGAAGTATATGTCGATTAAACGGTCTTTTGAAGCAGGTACTAATATTTCCTATAAAGGGGAAGATGTGCAGCAAGGCGCAGTCCTCATTGAACAAGGCCAATATATTAACCCGGGTGTGATGGCCTTACTTGCTACTTTTGGCTATGAGCAAGTACCCGTTTTTCGTAAAACGGTTATTGGTGTGATTGCCACTGGTAGCGAATTACTAGAGCCAGGTGAATCTTTACAGCCAGGCAAAATTCGAAATAGTAATGCCTATATGATGATGGCTCAGATTGAGCGTGCTGGAGCAGAAGTAAAATATTTCGGCAAGTTTAGCGATGATCTTACATTATGTATTGAAAACGTCGAAAAAGCCTTACAGGAAGTAGATATTTTAATTACAACAGGAGGCGTTTCCGTAGGTGATTATGATTATTTACCAGCCATTTACGAAGCGATTGATGCAAAGGTATTGTTCAATAAAGTAGCGATGCGTCCAGGTAGTGTGACAACGGTTGCGGCTCGCAATGACAAATTATTATTTGGACTTTCTGGTAATCCCTCAGCCTGCTATGTTGGCTTTGAGCTATTTGTACGCCCGATTATTCGCACTGCATATGGGAATAAACAACCACATTTACGCAGAGAGCAAGCTATTTTAGGGGCGGATTTTACAAAGCCTAATCCCTTTACACGCTTTGTACGAGCTAGTATCTATTATGAAAAAGGGCAGCTCGTCACTAGCCCATCTGGCTTTGATAAATCGAGTGCAGTTTCATCTTTAGCGACAGCCAATGCGTTCATTGTTTTACCAGGTGGCTCTAGAGGCTATGAAAAGGGTATGCAAGTGGATGTCCTTTTGCTAGAAGATTTGCAGGGAAGTGAATGGCCTTGGGACAACATCGAAAAATCTTACAGATAGTTGGCTATCAAAATAGTGGGAAAACGACATTGATGGAGCAATTGATCAAGCAGGCTACAATGGAAGGGCTACGAGTAGGAACCATTAAGCATCACGGACATGGTGGTGTGCCGATGATCGAAACCTCGAAGGATAGTAGTCGTCATGAGCTGGCAGGTGCGGTTGTCACAGCAGTGGAGGGGGCAGGTACTTTACGTATGAGTATTCACCAAGATAGCTGGCAGTTGGCTGATATACTAACAATCTATGAGTCCCTTCCACTGGATATCATACTGATTGAAGGGTATAAAAATGAACATTATCCGAAGGTTGTGTTGCTGCGCACTGCTCAGGATCAAGTGCTGCTACAGCAAGTAGCCAATATCCTCTGTGTGGTTTATTGGCCAAGCTATCTACTCGATCCATCCTTAACAATCCCAGCTTTTTCGATTCATGAAGAAACACAATATATGGAATTTTTGTTGACAGAAATGAGGGGAAAACTATGACGACAGCGTTATTTGAAATTATCGATCAACCGATTGATGTGGAGGAAGTAAGAAAAAAAGTCCTTAGTCGAAATGCTGGGGCCATTACATTATTCATCGGCACCGTGCGTGAAATGACGAATGGTAAAAAAACAATGCATTTGGAATACCAAGCCTATCCTGCGATGGCGATTAAAATGTTTGAACAGATTGCGAAGGAAATACAAGAAGAGTGGCCAGAAGCAAAAGTGGCCATCACCCATCGTGTTGGTCATTTAGCTATTTCTGATATTGCTGTAGTGATTGCTGTGTCATCACCGCATCGTAAAATAGCTTATATGGCGAATGAATATGCAATTGATCGCATAAAACAAATTGTGCCGATTTGGAAAAAAGAACATTGGGGGGACGGGACAGAATGGATTGGTGATCAATTAGAAAATATTCCCTATCCACAAGGGAAACCAGCCATTCAGGAGGAGGAAAACGGTGATTAACATTTTATTATTTGCCCATCTACAGGAAGCGGTTGGTGAGTCAAAGCTAACAGTAGAGCTGTCAGATGTGACAGTTGCGCAATTAAAAGAGTGGATGGAAAAGCACTATCCCCAGCTATCATTACAACAGATAATGACGGCGATTAATGAGGAATTTGCAACGGATACCACGATTGTCAAATCTGGCGACACAATCGCCTTTATTCCACCCATCAGTGGGGGATGATCAAAAAGAGGTAGTTGGCTTGAACCAACTACCTCTTTTATACTTTCAGGATATGAATGCTAAGAAGCAAAAGGAAGGAAATAGCGATCATGCACAAAACCCATGTCCAGGCAAGAGTCATGTTTCCCGAATCAATCGCCATATAAATCGCTAGCGGTGTTGTTTGTGTTTTCCCTGGAATATTCCCCGCAAACATGAGAGTCGCTCCAAACTCACCTAAAGCTCGTGTGAAGCTTAGAATCCCACCAGATACAAGTGCCTTTAATGCAAGGGGGATGGACACATAAAGAAAGACCTGCCATTCATTCGCCCCATCCACACGTGCTGCATTTTCAATATCTCGATCGACAGAGGCAAAGCCAGTTTTAGCCGATTGATACATTAATGGAAAGGCAACAATCGTAGAAGCGATGACAGCCGCCCACCATGTGAACATGATAGGTTGATCGAATAGCCAGATAATGAAATTTCCTAACAGACTATTTTTCCCGAAAATAACGATGAGCAGGAAACCGACTACTGTAGGAGGTAGTACTAAGGGTAATAGCAACACCGTTTCTACCACTAGTTTGCCTTTGAAATGATGAGCTGCCATCCATTTACCCATTAAAATACCTGCTATAATAGCGATGATCCCTGCAACAAAGGCTATTTCAATCGAAAGCCTAAGTGGAGACCAAAAATCGGTACTCATCTTTTATTGAGCCCCTTTAAACCCATACTTTTCAAAGACATCCATAGCTTCATCACTTTGTAAGAATTGATAAAAATTTTCCGCCTCTTGCGCATGCTTACTAGCTTTTAGAACACCTACAGGATAAATAATTGGTGCGTGCATAGCATCATCAGCAGTTGCAACGACATTGACTTTATCAGAGACAAGGGCATCTGTTTTGTAAACCATTCCAGCATCCACATTTTCTGTTTCTGTGTAAGTAAGTACTTGACGTACATCTTTTGTATACACTACTTTCGATTCAAGTGAATCCCAAAGTTGCATATTTTTTAATGTGTCCACGCCATACTGCCCAGCAGGAACCGTTTCGGGTGTACCGAGTGCAATTTTTCCTGCTTGTTGTAAATCTTCAAAGGATTGAATTTGCTTTTCATTGTTTTTAGGAACGATTAATACCAATTCATTGGCTAAAAGATCTGTTCCTTGCTTTTGATCGATCATTTCTTTCTCTACAAGAGCATCGAATTTATCTTCTGCTGCTGAAAAGAAAAGATCGGCAGGAGCACCCTGTAAAATTTGTTGCTGTAATGCACCTGAACCACCAAAGTTATAGAGGATGTTGATTGTATCGTGTTGCTGTTCATAAGTTGTTTTCAGTTCTTCTAAGGCATCCTGTAAACTAGCTGCGGCAGAAATCGTTAATTCAACAGGTTCGTTTGTTGCCACCTCTTTTTCTTGGTTACCACAGGCTGCTAAAAGACCAACTAATACTAACAGTGTCGCAAATAAACGATAAAATTTTTTCACTATGAATATACTCCTTTTATAACTAGTTATAACAAGACATGACTAATTATAATCAGTTATAAGTAAAAAAGAAAGATAGTATTGGTAGAAAAATTTCAAGATGTTCATAAAGCTTTAAATACGTTACCATGTAAATAGAGGCTTATAGGAGGAGAACTTTTACATGTCACAAGAACAATCCTATACGATTGAAGAGGTTGCACAATTATTAAAGGTTTCAAAATTAACGATTTATGATTTAGTGAAAAAGGGAGACTTGCCGGTTTTCCGTGTAGGGCGGCAAATGCGGGTAGATCGTGCTGACTTGCAAACCTATATACAAAAACGAAAAACAGGTAGTGCGCCAGCTGTGCCACAGGCATCCGTAGCTACTCCAACTAAAAATCACGCGAAAATTATTATAAGTGGGCAAGATTTAGTGTTAGATATTTTAGCAAAATATATTGAGAAACGACGATCTACGAAAGTATTACGTTCACATGAAGGTAGTTTCAATGGTGTGATGGCACTGTATCATGGAGACTGTGATATTGCGAGCTTACATATGTTTGATGGGGATACAGGAGATTATAATACCCCTTATGTAAAAAAGATCTTTGTGAGCCATGCATTTGTCCTTATCAATGTCGTATCACGTAAAGCAGGTTTCTATGTTCAAAAGGGGAATCCGTTGGAAATTCGCACATTTGAAGATTTTCAAACTAAGACATTCACACTTATCAATCGTGAGAAAGGTTCAGGGGCTCGTACTCTGTTAGATGAGCAATTACGCATTCACGATATTGCACCATCCACGATTGCAGGCTATTCACAGGAAGAAATGAGCCACCTCGATGTCGCCTCTGCTGTCGCAAATGGACGTGCAGATGTTGGGATAGGAATTGAAAAAATCGCCAAGCTTATCCAGGTAGATTTTATACCGGTTGTCACCGAACGTTATGATATGGTGTTATTAAAAACGCCTGAGAATCAACCACTAATTGATGCGGTAAAAGAGATTTTGAATGCACCTGATTTCCAATCGGAAGTAGCTGCATTAGGAGATTATGACGTCTCTCAAATGGGTCAAGTCATGTATGAAACGCTATAATCAAAAATTCATATTGAGTTTAACAAAAAAATCAATTACAATTTTAACTAGGAAATTTTATGGTCGTTGTGTCATTTAACTATTGCATAGCTTCTATATAATTTTTTATGATACATGGTGAGATGGATAAATTAGTAGGTACTACTGCTAGAATATTAGCCCACCATAAAATAGTTTGCGTAATCAAAGCGCAACTATTTTATGGTGGGCTTTTTTGTATATTAAAAAGGAGATGGATTATGTGACATGGTCAGTATTACATATCATTGGCATTATTGCCTACGCCATTAGTGGAGCATTTGTTGCGTTACAGGCCAAATATTCTTTTATTGGCATATTTGTGCTTGGTCTTACAACTTCCTATGGTGGTTCCATTATCCGCAACGTTGTACTGGATATCCCTGTGTCAGATATATGGGAGCGGCAATCCTTATTAGTCGTTTTAGTCACGCTGACGGCTATTTTATTTGTCAAAAGGAATTGGATTCACCACTGGAACCGCTGGGGCTATTTCTTTGATTCGATTGGACTGGCTTCGTTCGCTATTCAAGGGGGATTATTAGCAAAAAGCTTGCATCACGACCTCGGCATCATTATTATAGCGTCGATGTTTACGGGTGTTGGCGGAGGCATGGTTCGAGATTTGTTAGCGGGTAGAACGCCACTTGCATTGAGAGAAGAAATCCATGCTGTCCTAACATTTGTATGTGCCCTTTGGATATGGTTAGGGTGGGACAGCCCGCTTGAATTGTCAGTCATTGTTATTTTTATAGTAGTGATTCGCATGTTATCTGTGAATAATAAATTAAAATGGAAGCCTCCTTTTAAACATTCCTATAAGAATGCAGAGGAAAAATAGGTTGATTGTCGAAATAGGTGAAGGTAGTTTTAATACGAAAAAAGGAGGGGGAAAATGGCAATAGAACGTTTACGTGAGTGGTTACTATCCTCAAATAATACAGTGATTCTATCAGGAGCGGGCATGTCAACAGAAAGTGGAGTTCCTGATTTCCGTTCAGCATCTGGTTGGTGGAAACAAATGGATCCAAGAACTGTCGCGACAACGGAAGCATTAACAGATCATTACTCATTATTTCATGAATTTTATAAAACACGTATCGAAAACCTAGAAAAGGCGGCTCCCCATGAGGGGCATCTTATATTAGCTGATTGGGAACAAAGAGGTCTAGTGTCTCTAATCGCTACTCAAAATGTGGATGGCTTTCACCAATTAGCGGGAAGTCAATACGTCGAGGAATTACATGGTTCCATTCGGTCTATTCGTTGTCAACGTTGCCAGCAGGCTGGTGGTATGGAAAGCTTCTTGAACAAGCCTAGTTGCACCCATTGCGGTGGGAAACTTCGTCCAAATGTCGTGCTATTTGGAGAAAGCCTACCACAAGCAAGCTGGCACCGTTCCATGGAGGAAATTAAAACAGCTGAACTTGTCCTTGGAACGAGTCTTGAGGTATATCCCGTCAATCAACTGCCTATGATGACAACAGGAAAAACCGTTTATATTAATATGGATATTTCACAGCAGACAACCCCATTTGATCTGACGGTGAGGGGGAAAATAAAAGAAGTGTTGCAAAAACTTCAAATTTAAAAAAGGCGCCCTTGCAATTTCAAGTGGCGCCTAAAACATTTGAGGTAGAAATTCCCTCATGAATCGTTGATTTTTTCGTAACCAAATTTTCAAAATCATGCGATGTGTTAACAGTTTATGCCTTTTATTTGGTCTCGCCTTTGCTTCTATGAGGCTCTGTAAAAGAATACAAGTTTCAGTTGCAAAAGCTTGAGGTTCAACGAGAACATCCAACTTGTAATTAATTAACTGGGCTGTCTGAACCTTGGCAAGTAATTGCGCAAATTGTGTATTCATGGTAGCGTAATTTTCCTCTAATTCTAGGTCAATCAATGCATAGAGCGTTTGCTCTATTTCAACTTCTAATTCCTCCAATAACTCTTTTGACGGCTGTGTCACTAGTTCACCCTCTTTTATACGACTAGATAACCAATAGCTGCACAAAGTACGCCAATTAGCAAGGTACTGGCAATATAGCTAATGGCTTGTCTCCATTTTTGTTGTTCTATAAGCTGTAGACATTCAAATCCAAAAGTAGAAAAAGTTGTGTAGGCTCCTAAAAAACCTATGCCCATTAATTGCCATAACCAATCACTAAGATGTAGGGCAAATAAGAAACCAAGCGCAAAGGAGCCTGTACAATTAATAATAAAAGTCGCCCATGGATAGGGATGTACAAGTAATTTTCCTAAATAAAATCTAGAAAGAGCGCCAAAAAATCCACCAATTCCGACTAAAATCATGCAATACGCCCCCTAGCAAGTCGTATTCCCAGCCATGTGCAAGCTAATCCACCTAAAACACTCACTGTAACATAGAGTACAGCCTGTAGCCACTCGCTATTTTCTAGGAGTAATAGTGTCTCTAAGGAAAATGTCGAAAAGGTAGTAAAAGCTCCACAAAACCCTGTACCTACTCCTAGTACAATAGGTGTGCGTTTTATAAATGAAGTAAAAAGCCATGCTAAGCAAAAGCAGCCCAGTAAATTAATAAACAGTGTTGTGAATGGAAATATTTCTGTATTGGGAACGGCGAGACTCAGACTATATCGACAGATGGCACCAAGAATTCCACCAATTCCCACGGCTAGAAATGACCTCAACATAAAAACCCCTTACTGAAAATGACTATAATGAAAGTGTATCATGAGACAAAAATTTTAGAAATATTTCAATTCAAGTTATGTCCCAAAATCGATTGTTAAAATGTATATAGTGTATAGAAAGTTATAGATGCGCATGAAATAATATTTCGAAATATTATATGTGGAAATTGAAATATTTTTTATTACAAGGACAATTCTTTGTCCCTCTTATGTGAAGCCGTTGACGGAAAACCCGGTGACGGCTAATCCATAAACGGAAATCCCGACACTACTAAATAATAAATAACTAAATAATAATTAACTAAATAAAGATGATGAGATAAGCATATGGAAGGAGTGCAACAGACGCAAAAAGAATATTCTATTGTCTACTACTGGGTATCAAAATCTCTAGCCTTGGATTTCAGTCTTTAGGTTAATGTTTGTGCCATAGAATTATTGTAAGGTTATAGATAATACTGTAATTTTAAGCATGTTCTCCCTTTGATTCCTTAGAGCATTTCAATGCTTTAAAGCGCTAACTATTTCCTGAAAATGATAAAAAATAACAGGGTGATAGTTGACAAATATTTCTATAGTGTGATAATCTTCAAGAACACTATAACAAATAAACTAAAGGAGGGCATGACAATGTTCATTTTATCAGTATCACATTCTATCACAGTTACATACATTGTCCATGCCTAACATTTATTTAAAATTGCAGAAAAAGGTATGGAATTATCCTGCCTTTTATAAGAGACACTTACTCTTTTAGGGTATGTGTCTTTTTTTGTGCAAAAAAGGTTGTAGTGAAACAAAAAAGGAGTGTATGTATATGCGAAACACAGTACGACGAATGATTTTCAAAAAGGAATTTCTAGAAAGTGGGTAGCCACCCACAACAGCACGGAGGAAAGAAGGTTATGATGTATGTTTGATGTGTTAAGTAAATTAGGCTGGTTCTTTAAACAATACTGGAAGCAATATACGGTTGCTATTGTTTTACTGATGGTTGCTAGTGGATTAGAGGTTGTTCCTCCATATTTACTCGGCTCAATTATTGATCTATTGACTACAGGAGCGATGACACCAGCTATTTTAACTAAGTATGTATTGATTTTTATTGGGATTATTATTGGGGGCTATTTATTAAATTTTGTGTGGCAATTCCGACTATTTGAAGGGGCTATCAACCTTGAGAAAATTTTACGTCGAAACTTGATGCAGCATTTTTTACGCATGACCCCAACGTTTTATGAGAAAAACCGTACAGGCGATCTCATGGCACGTGCAACAAATGATTTAAATGCCGTATCCATGACAGCTGGTTTTGGCATTATGACATTGATTGATTCAACGGTTTATATGGGCTTTATCATTTTTGCGATGGGCTATATGATTTCGTGGAAGCTCACATTTTTTGCGATGTTACCAGTCCCTATCATGGCGATCCTCATTCAATATTTAGGGAAAATTGTTCATGAGCGTTATATGAAGGCACAAGATGCTTTTGGGGAGCTAAACGATAGTGTACTTGAATCTGTGGCAGGTGTGCGAGTGGTGCGCGCCTATGTGCA
Source organism: Lysinibacillus sp. PWR01 (assembly GCF_043359455.1). Classification (NCBI taxonomy): domain Bacteria; kingdom Bacillati; phylum Bacillota; class Bacilli; order Caryophanales; family Bacillaceae; genus Lysinibacillus; species Lysinibacillus sp. PWR01. Next base: position 19,421 of record NZ_JBHERJ010000062.1, read on the forward strand.
GGAAAAAAAGGATGAGGCTAATTTTGCGGATATGAGTGAAGTCGTGTATGCGAAAAATATTCATACAGCTAAAATCAATGCTTTATTTGGCCCGATTACAAAAGTCGGAACAGGTATTAGCTATGTGGTAGCACTTGGCTACGGAGCTCATTTAGTAGCAACGGAAGCGATGACAGTTGGACAATTGGTCACGTTTAATGTTTATTTAGGTTTAGCTGTTTGGCCAATATTTGCGATTGGCGAGCTCATCAATGTTATGCAGCAGGGGAATGCCTCACTAGATCGCGTACAGGAAACATTGAACTACGAGGCAGATGTTCGAAATATTCCGAATCCGCAAATGATTGCGACACCGAATGCGATTGGCTTTGATGCTTTAACATTCCAATATCCAATGAGTCAGGTGAAAAATCTACAGCAAATATCACTGTCCTTGAAAAAAGGTCAAACGCTCGGCATTGTTGGTAAAACAGGGGCAGGTAAAACAACCTTCCTACGCCAATTATTGCGAGAATACCCAATCGGACAGGGACAGCTTTCCATTGACGGTATCGATATTACCGCTCAAACGAAGGAGCAGATTCTCGACTGGATTGGTTATGTGCCGCAAGATCATGTGCTATTCTCACGGACTATTCGTGAAAATATTTTATTTGGGAAAGAAGATGCGACACAAGCAGAATTACAGCAGGCGATTCATGCCGCGTATTTTGAAAAGGATTTAGGCAATCTACCAATGGGCCTTGAAACACTTGTTGGAGAAAAGGGTGTCTCTCTTTCAGGTGGTCAAAAACAACGTGTATCCATTGCCCGTGCATTAATTAAAGATCCTGAAATTTTAATGCTGGATGATTCCCTTTCAGCTGTCGACGCGAAGACGGAGGCACGAATTATTGAAAATATTCAGCGTGAACGTCAAGGTAAAACAACCATTATTACAACGCATCGCTTGTCTGGTATTCAGCATGCGGATGTCATCATCGTATTGGATGATGGGCAAATTGTAGAGCAGGGAACACATGAGGAACTTCTTGCGCAACAAGGATGGTATAAAGAGCAATTTGACCGTCAGCAGCTAGAAGGAGGTGCCTCATGAGTACGAGTCAACGTTTAATACGCTATGCGATGTATTTTAAAAAGCCGATATTATTAGGCTTATTCTTCCTGACAATTGCCGTATTTACGGAGCTTGTTGGGCCATTTATTGCGAAACATATTATTGATCATTACATGACGATCGGTCATATTGAAATCAAACCGATTACATGGTTGCTCATTGTTTATCTATTATTAGCCATTGCAACGGCTATATTACGCTATTTTATGTATATTTATTTGCAAATCGGTGCAAACCGTGTAATCCAAAAATTACGTCAGGATGTCTTTGAACATATTCAAACTTTACCGATCCAGTATTTCGACAATTTACCAGCAGGTAAAATTGTTGCTCGTGTAACGAACGATACAGAAGCAGTTCGTAATTTATATGTACAGGTATTATCCAATTTTGTGACGAGCTTCATTTCTATTTTCGGGGTGTATATCGCACTCTTTATTTTAAATTGGAAAATGGCAATGCTTGCTTTAATAATGATTCCCATTGTTTATGTGTGGATGATTTTGTATCGAAAAATCGCCTCCAAATATAACGATGTCATTCGTACAAAAATCGCAGATATTAATGCCATGATTAATGAATCCATTCAGGGCATGACGATTATTCAGGCATTCCGTCGCGAGCAACAAATGACGAAGGAATTTGATGATATGAATAATGAGCATTATGCTTATGGACGTAAGCTATTAGTGCTTGATTCAGCGACTTCCTTTAACCTTGTGAATACGTTAAGGCTCATTATGTTTACCGTGTTTATTTTCTATTTTGGTACACAGTCATTTACAGCTACTGAAGTGATTTCAGCAGGGACATTGTATGCGTTTGTCGATTATTTAACAAAGCTGTTTAACCCAATTACGAATATCGTCAACCAATTTTCTCAGCTTGAGCGTTCTCTCGTTGCAGGGAAACGTGTCTTCGAGGTGCTAGATACAGATGGAGAGCCTGTTTCTGAAAAGAGCATTCCACGATATAAAGGAAATGTGGTCTTTGAAGATGTTTCCTTTGCTTATAAAGACAATGAATATGTGCTGAAAAACCTATCATTTGAAGCACATCAAGGTGAAACAATTGCCTTAGTTGGTCATACAGGCTCAGGGAAAAGTTCCATTATGAACTTGTTATTCCGCTTCTACGACCCGTCAAAAGGTAAAATTACCATTGATGGCATTGATATCACCTCTGTTCCTCGTCAAACGATGCGTGAACATATGGGGATTGTGCTACAGGACCCCTATTTATTTACGGGTACGATAGCGTCCAATGTTGGCTTAAACAACCCTCGCATCTCCCCAGAGAAAATAGAAGCTTCTTTAAATGCTGTCGGGGGAGAACGTGTTTTAGCGAACTTACCGAATGGCTATGAGGAGCCAGTCATTGAGAAGGGCAGTACATTATCATCAGGACAACGTCAGTTGATTTCGTTTGCACGTGCACTTGCTTTCGATCCAGCGATTTTAATATTAGATGAAGCGACATCGAATATTGATACGGAAACGGAAGAAATTATTCAGCATGCGATGGATGTCCTTAAAAAAGGGCGAACAACGTTTATTATTGCCCACCGACTTTCTACGATTAAAAATGCAGATCGTATCCTCGTGCTTGATCGAGGGAAAATTGTAGAAAACGGCACGCATGATGAACTGCTAGCACTTGGCGGAATCTATGACAAGATGTATCAAATGCAAGCGAATTCCTTACAATAATAGCTACGAAAAGCCCCACTTCAACTGTGAAGCGGGGC
>NZ_JBHERJ010000063.1:0-85109 GCF_043359455.1 Lysinibacillus sp. PWR01
GGAAATTCCAGCCTTAGCTCATACACAGCTCTCACTTTTTCTTGGATTTGAAGGCTTCCTTTTCTTGAACTAAGGCTTTCAACTTTTTTAAATAGGCATTTTCCATCCGTAAATACTCAATTTCCGCTTTTAACTCTTCCGTTGTTTTTTCATTTAAATCGGACGAAGGTGGTTGTTTTTTTGGCATTGATTGGTGCTCCTTTTCTACTTGATAGAGCACCTCTCCAGCCGTTGACATCCACTGTTTTTTCCATCTCCGAATGGTTTCACGAGAAGGAATATTAAACTTCGCAGCAGTCTGAAGGAGCGAATCGCCCGTCTCTATCAGGTGTTGAATTACTTTTATTTTAAAAGAATCTTCGTAATTCGTGAACCCTTGAGGACGAATAATTCCTTCAATGCCATGATAGCGATATAATTCAATCCATAATCGAATGTACTGTCGATCCCTCTGTAATCTATTGGCAATCTGATACGTACTTTCTTTTTCTTCAAAGTAGGCTAGAACTGCGGCTAACTTTTGTTCATCAGAAATCACTAACTGCACCCCCTATATTAAATTTTTCAAGTCCAATATTTTGGGTGCAGTTCACTAAATCCCCTAGGAGTGACGCTGGCTCCACTCCAATCAACCATTCTGCAAAAGTGTCTTTTCCTTATCTTTCATACTAGCTAGCCGTAGTAATCAAATTAGCCTATGATTTGTATGATTAGAGAAAGGATAGACTCTTAATTTCATTGCGAAGAAGTGATGAGTGTCAAAAGCCCTCCATAAAATGGGTAGTGAAGACCTTCACTTTATTTGAAAACCTTTGCTAAAAAGTTAACATTTTGTAGGTTGGAGTGGAGGGCTTCTTGACTCCCGTGGGATAGCGAGACAGGCGAGCCACTAAACGGAGCGGGAGCGGAGGAAGCGGCTCGGCGCTCGCCCACAGGAAAGCAAGTAGCCTGCAACGGAAACCATTTTCACCTTTCACAAAAATTCTATTGATGGTTTTGTTTTTCAACACTAAGGGAGATTGGCTATAGCCAATCTCCCTTTTATTTGCTTTTACTTGTAATCATTTATTGGGCCTTTATCCATTAGAACTTCTACCATATTAGAAGACCCCATCTTCAGTTTAGGTCTACGTTCTGAATTCGGTTCACTATAAAGCTCTAATGGACTGATAATCACGCCATCCGGAGTATTATGAAGTATTCCAGGCACACAGGAATAAATTCTATCATTATTATTGGCATTTTTAGCGAAAATAGTAACGGAGGTTCCATTATGATTATCTATACTCATGGACACCTTATATCTGTAGAATGAGCCTGTGCCATTTGATTGAGCGGAGTAAACGACAGGAACAACTGCTAGAACATTATTATTTAGTCTCAATTTGATTACTTCAGTTTTCGTGGATCCACCAGCTCTCCCAACATCCCCCATGTGTTCGACTACTCCATTGCCAAAACTCCTCAGTGGAGGTGTTTTTTTCGCCCCAAACATAGCTACATCGATCTGCTGACCATCCTTTGTATAGACTAAAGCATATATATCGTAGTCAGTACCAGTTTTCCAAGATACCGTAGCAGTAATTTCAGGCGTTTTATCAATGATAACTGGCTTTTGACCTTTGGTAAGACTGACATTCCCCTTTACCTTTTCAAGATTTATCGGTGACAACATGGTTTGTCTATTTGTATTTTCCTGAACAGTTAGTGATTTATCAGGTTCTCTCGGTGTTTGTTTTTTTATAGTTGTAGATTCAGAAAGCTTGTTTTGTTCATCAGGTTCAACTTCAACACCGTAATTTTCACATAACCCCTCTAACCCAGAATCAAATCCACGCCAAATAGATCTCACCTTTGTCTGACTATTCCTTAGATATAATTCTAATACTACTATTCCATTCTCATTTGCGAACTTAGATGGCGCTAAATCGATAACAGTGCTATCAGTACATATCTCTGCCTTTAAATTTTTCACATTTGAAAAACCTCGGCTATTATCTTCTGTAAGTGTTATTGCTATTTTAGTAATACCTTCAGGAATTTTACTCATGTCAAAATTCATTTTATGTATTTTTATATTCCCTACATTCTCAGATGGTATCAGGGTAGCTGCACCAGATATGCTAGTTGGTTGATTATAAAATATAATTCCGTTATCTCCTTGTACCTTGTTTGCATCCGTTAAAAGAAATGCAGTTAACGAAATATCGACCAAATTAGACATTTCGTAGCTAATAGTAACACTACCTTTTTGGGAACTTATAACTGTATTTTCTCCCATCTGAAGGAATTGAATCATGTGAATCCCCCTTTTCCCCTTATTATTTATACACATCAAACAATTTTAAAGTTAATCTTCCAATAGAAAATTCGAGTAATATTTACAAAATCCTTCTTAAGGGGAATCGTTGGAAACAAATACTGACAACATATAAGGAAAACCAATCTAATTTCTCATAAAAACATTTTATGCTATGATGTTTAAATTGTGTCTACTAAGTAACACAGTTACATTCATCTAAGAAAGAGGTATTTATGCATCATACACAGTTATCCAAGCGACATTGGTTACTTATCTTAACACTAGCATTATTAACATTTGTTCTTGGGACAAGCGAATTTGTTATTGTCGGGATCTTAACTGATATTTCTTCAAGCCTTCATATGACAAATGCAAAAGCAGGCACACTCGTTTCTGCGTTTGCTATTACATTTGCCATCGCCACACCACTCGTGATGTCAGCAACAAGCCATTTTCCAAAGCGTAAATGGATGCTGTTTTTGATAGGTTCCTTCATTGCATTAAATGCTCTGTGCGTAATTTCAACGAGCTATAGTATGCTCCTTATACTTCGGGTTATGACAGCGATTGTAACAGGCGTATTGATCTCTCTAGCTATGATTGTTGCGAGCGAAACCATGCCGACTAACAAACGCGGCCTTGCTATATCATTCGTTTTCGGTGGTTTTACACTGGCAAATGTAGTTGGCGTACCCATTGGAATTGTTATCGCCGAATGGTACGGCTGGAATGCCACTTTTATGTTAACCACTCTTCTCGGAGGGTTGGCGTTTGCGGCATCTTTTTTTGTCTTACCTACTCGACTCAGCCAAGTACGAAGCTCGATACGCGATCAATTTTCTTTACTAATCCAGCCACGAATTTTAATTGCCTTTTTCATTCCTGCACTTGGGTTTGGTGCAACCTATGCAGTCTTTACGTACCTTGTTCCAATTTTAAAGGGGATGGGTGCACCAAATAATTCTATTAGTTTAATCTTATTCGGTTACGGGTTTCTTTCGATTTTCAGCAACATTCTTGCCAGTAAAATTGCCAGTCACAATGCCATAGGTCGACTTCGGTTTGTTTTTCTCGTCCAAGCAATTGTACTGACAACTTTATTTTGGACGACAAATCATTTTATTTTAGGACTAGCAAACATCGGATTAATGTCACTAATGGCCATCCTCTTAACAACATCTACTCAGCTTTATTTAATAGATTTGGCCGAAATTTATAAACCAGATGCTAAAGGACTCGCTGCTTCTCTTATGCCAGTGGCAAGTAACGTAGGCATCGCCTTTGGGTCTGCATTAGGCGGAATTGTGTATCATCAAGGAAATTTGATGAATGTCACATGGGTCGGTGGTATAGTTGCCGTCTGTGCAAGTCTGCTAACTATCTTTAGTTATCATTTAGATCATAAACAAAAGAAAATGGCATAAAGATGCACTTTAGTAAGAATATAAATCAAACAGACCCATTCGCATAAAGTGAATGGGTCTGTTATTAAAACAATTACTTGTGATACGAATCTTCATAATAAGGAAGGCTATTTCAAAGAATTATCCTGAAATGAGATGTTTTTCTTTCATTGGTCCAACTTTATTTAAAATGATTGCACCAACCATTTGAATAATCGTCTTCACAATAATTTGCCCCAAAATAGCAGCAGGTACCGCTTCCCATGGCAATATATTGGCGCCAAGTGGACTTAAGCCGATTACTACGAAAATTGCAGAATCTAGAAAGCCTCCAACAATTCCACTGTAGAACACACGCCAAGCCATTGGTAATTTTAATCGAGTATAGATTTCTGTATCAGCCGTTTCAGCGACAATAAACGATAGCGCTGATGCTACTACAATCAAAAGTGTATCTCCCAGTAGGAATGATACCACTGCTGATAAAATTAAAGCTGTAATAATAAATAAATACGTTTTTGCTCTACCATATTTATTTTGTACTAGGTCACGAAAAATAAAGGTCGCCCCAATTAAAAGTGTCCCCATCGGAACAATAAACATACCAAAGTGCAATGGTGCAAATGCTGCCGTTACCACATTAGCGATAACAATAGATAATAAATAAAATAATACGCTCATACTATTACTCCTCAAGTAAATTTAAAAGCTTTTTCGTAATGGCACACTATAAACCTCTTTTATTCCCCCAAACAAGGGCATGTAACTGTGGCAGTACTTTAACATCTCTTAATTCTTCATCCTTCATTACTCTATCAATCAGCGCATGATATTTATCCAATAAATGCATAATTAATTGTGAATTATCAGTTGTCGTGAGATCATCATTACCGACTTGAAGATAAAAAGGAATCATTGGATATCGATGGTGAATTTGTTTAGCATAATCGTAATCCTCTTGATTAAAAACGACTATTTTGAGGGATACATGGTGATTGCTGTTTCGATCTTTAAGTTTTTCGAAGATATAAGAAAGCACAGAATAGTCTGTGGTCATTCCAGAACTAGGTGGCTTTGGTGAAATTGTCAGTTCATCAATCTCATACATCCATTTCTGCCACCTACTCCCCTGTGTCTCCACCCCGATTTTTATGCCATTTCCTTTTAAAATGGCAATGAGCTCTGCTAAATGCGGATTGAGTGCAGGATTGCCTCCTGAAATCGTGACAAATGAAAAACCATTGCCCCCCAGACGTTTCAACTCAGACCAAATCTCTTCCGCTGTCATTAAACCACGTTCATCTGTGTAGCCACTCAGCCCTAATACTACACGATAGGTATGACCGTGCGATTTTTACATTTCCCTTCATAATCATGTAAATGATGAGCAGCATCGAAGGTAAATTCCTTGCTTACGAGAACACGCTTTGCATGATAGTTCAATTGATTTCTTTGAATATCCACATCAATTTTTTGAAGTCTCTCGACGATTTTAAAATCTGACATGCCTTAAGACTCCTTCCTATAACGCAAATACTCATCAAGTCCTTTTTTTCGTAGTTTACATGCTGGGCATTCACCGCAACCATTAGCTATGACACCGTTATAGCAAGTCAACGTTCTTTCTCGAACAAAGTCCAATGCCCCGAACTGATCAGCAAGCTCCCATGTCTGTGCTTTATTCAGCCACATCAATGGTGTATCAATTACAAAAGAATCATCCATCGATAAATTTAACGTTACATTCAAGGATTTAATAAAAACATCTCGGCAATCTGGATATCCGCTAAAATCTGTTTCACAAACGCCAGTCACGATATGCTTAGCTCCTACTTGACTCGCTAAAACACCTGCAAATGAAAGAAAGAGAAGATTTCGACCAGGAACAAAAGTCGATGGCAGCTCACCATTATCTCCGTCTTCTACTTCAATATCTTGTCGTGTCAAAGCATTCGGAGCAAGCTGGTTCAGGAGTGACATATCAAGAATATGATGCCTGATTCCAAGTTCACTCGCTATCTCTTTTGCACATTCAATTTCAAGACGATGCCTTTGACCATAATCAAAAGTGACTGCCTCAACCTCTTCAAAACGTTCTTTTGCCCAAAACAAACAAGTTGTACTGTCCTGACCTCCACTAAATACAACAATTGCTTTTTCCTGCTTCATCTATAAAACTCCCTTATATTAAAAAAACAGCACTCTAAGAAAAAGTGCTGCTTTCTTCTTAGTTTTTTAAAGAGGGTAGCTAAAAACCTCTTTCTTGATTGAACTATTCAAATCTTCATTTATCGATTATCAATTTTTTCTGGATTAAGATCGTGGTTCATTAAACGATAATTGGCGATTTCTTCATATTTCGTTCCTGGCTTCCCATAGTTACACCATGGATCGATCGAGATACCCCCACGTGGAGTAAATTTCCCCCAAACCTCGATATATCGTGGATCAAGCAATGCAATTAAATCATTCATAATGATATTGACGCAATCTTCATGGAAATCGCCGTGATTTCTAAAACTGAATAAATACAATTTTAGTGATTTACTCTCAACAATTTTTTTATCCGGGATATACGAGATGTACATCGTGGCAAAATCCGGCTGATTTGTCAAAGGGCATAAACTAGTGAACTCTGGACAATTAAACTTAACGAAATAATCTCGATTGGCATGTAGATTATCCACTGCCTCTAATACTTCAGGTGCATAATCATAGGAATACTTTGTACCTTGATTACCTAATAGGGTTAAATCTTTTAATCCTTCTTCATGACTTCTGCCAGACATAAAAAAACCTCCTTGTAAAAATGTTTCCCAACACTTTTCAAGAGAGGCATCACCAATCAGTCTATTAAAACATAAGTAAAAACATAAAAAAGCCACGTCCGATATGGACATGGCATATTGTCATGTTTCCATAGTTTTTTATAGAGGGTATCAGCTATGAACCTCTCCCGTTCTAGTCCGGGCATTCTTTTCTTCAATATCGTACAAAAAATAGTACAGCACGTCAAATAGATTTTTTTATAAAATCTTACCCTATGGAATACGAATTACAAGCATTATGAAAACTGCACTTAGACTAGTCACGGAGAACTGTATCATAATAAAGTGTGGTTTTAATGAAAACAGAAAAAATGTTTCCGAAATTCTTGAATCATTTAAACTAAAGATTTCCAATTATCCTTCTAACCATTTGTTAGTAGCACCCCGATTTATAATCGCTCTAAGTCCTGATATTCTTTCATATAAGGACCATCCTCTGCAACATATGAATGATACAATGCCTTTACTGCAAAATTTTTCTCTAAACCCATTTCAGATTTTAGCTTTTTTAATTCATCATGCAATGTTCGATGTTCATTGATTAGCTTTAGCATAATTGATTTATTATATTTCATTATATTCATCCTTTTTTTCTATAACTTGAGGAATTACAACTTTAAAATAGTTTGGAACTACAAAATACTTGAGCATCGGAAGCTGTTCTAGTATTTTGGAAAGCCTCTCTGTTTTTTTACTGTCGAAAAGAAGAATAAACCTCATTTAGATACATTACGGTGAACCTAATCATAAGTAAAGGTAGTTTTTAAAAAAACAGGCACATTTGTATGAAGCAAATGTAACCGATCTGATTTGTATTGATTAACTGCAATTTATATAAACATTTTTCCCAAAAACACCCTAAATATCACAAAGATTAAACGTAAACTATATATATATTTAATACTTTAAGTGCCATTATTTATGTAGCATGCATTCGAGACAAACGGAGTGCTGTGTGTCACTCATAAGGAAGTAATAGTTAGGAGCCGCATCTATCTGTGTATTGAATGTGGTAGCTGAACGGGTCGAACTAAAGAAGTGAGGCTATTTGGATCCCCTGCAAAATCATGGAAAATATCTTCGAAGCATGACGCCACATTGATAAGTGGGTATAAGGAAAAGACTATGACAAAATATGTTTTAATCTTTTTCTTAATGCATATTTGAAAAGAGAAACTATAACCGTAGATAGAGGATTAAAAAAAAGCAACTCGAACCTTGGAGAATTAAAAGCTAGAGGAGTATCCTCAGAGGTTATGGGGGATGTCTATTAGTTAACGCAAGAAGCAGTCACACTACCTGGTGGTAGCGCCACAGGATCAAATAAACTTCTTTTTGAGTATATTATATTCATTCATATGTAGCTAAGTATTCGAAGATTTAGGATGCTGTCACTCCCTGTAAATTGCTGAATGCTCAAAAGTTCCTTAGGAAAATCCATAAAATTTTACAAAAAATTCAGACTCAAATTAAAACCTAAGCTATTTTAATGCAACGCTAGTGTCTTGATATAAATGAACAATAGGTAACATTAATTCTTCGGGATGTTTATAAAAGGCCATACAAAAATGCCCCCAATTAGATAAGATGAATTTTTTATTTGTCTACCTAATTGGGAGCATATCAATATTAGCTGTCTGTTTTTCTTAATACGTATTATTAAAACAATAATTACTTTTTAAACAGTTATTTATAGTAGAATTAATAATAACGTTATTGTAAGAAATGGAGTGAATAAATTTGGGAAGGGAAGAAAAGAAAAGACAAACTAAATTAGCTATAACAAACGCCGCTTTCAAATTATTTTCAGAAAATGGATATGAGTCGACAAAGGTTGAAGATATTGTGAAATTAGTTGGAGTTTCTAAGGGAACTTTTTTTAATTATTTTCCTACAAAAGAGGCAGTCATAGAAGATTTCGAAAGAATTTCAATCTATTCGGAAGCTGAAAAATTAATGAATATCACAAGTCCAGTTGTGCCTAAACTACTCTCTTCGTTAATTAATATCGTACATAATTTAAACTATACAAGGTCATTAAGAAGAGCAACTTTAATGGCAACTCTCTCAAGTGCTAATAATTTAAATAATCACATAGATAATATGAATAATCTTCGTGCTTTATTGATACCAATTTTTAAACATGGACAAGAAACGGGGGAATTTACACAAAAATTACCCCCTGAAACACTGGCAGACTTAACTATTCAAATGTTTATTGGTGTATTAACCCACTGGTGTCTTGGTGGAGGCGAAGATGATCTTATTACACAACTTATGATGAGTTTTGATGTTTTCTTTAAAGGAATATCTTCATAAAGATCCTGTTGATTTCCAAAGTAATCCTGCGAGAATAGCCTGGGTTATAAAAACTCGCAGGTATGTTGTCAAAGAGAGAATTGGAGACAAGCAGAGAACTAATATATACTCTTCTTATTAAATTTATCGACTAAACTTTGAGAACGTCTATGATTTGTACCAGAGAATAGTAGACTAATAACCGGTAATTTTCGAATAATAAAATACGATATTAAATGGCTAAATACAATCCCCAATAGTGATGCTAATACAAATTTTATATAGCCTGAAACAGGTACACTAATTAAAATATATTGAATTCCAATTAAAACCGGAATATGAATTATATAAACACAAAAGGAATTTTTAGCTAGAAGCTCCATCCATTTTGATTCTCTATTTAATTTACGTTGAAATAATTCAATTAAACCAATTGAAAGTCCTGTACATAAAAAGGTCTCATAGATTGCATAAATAAGTGAACTACTATCCCATCCACCCCTTGAATGTGGTACAAACCCAATAACATTTAAAACAATTAATAAAACCCCTATAAATAACCATAAATTACCAACACCTTTAGGGATATGATAAATCCAGTTACTATTAGCAGCTGTTATTCCTAAAACTACAAATGCTAAATATTGAGGAAAGTGTGCATACTCCATTTGGATAAAACCTAGTACACCAATCCATTCATCAATCGAATAACTTGTTCGAACTAAAAAAGTAATTAACGATACGATAATAACAAATATAAAAATATGTTTATGTGTTGGGGTAATTGAAATTTTTGGTAAATTAATATTTTTAAAAAGATTCATTAATAATAGATATATCAGTGAATAAATAAGAAGATGTTCAATAAACCAAAGATGGCCAAAATTTAGGTCTGGCCAAGATGGTCCTGCCCAATTTAATGGTTTTTCACCAAATCCTAGATAAATATTTTTATAGTATTCATATAACGATAGGTTAGGGTAACCACGAAATTCATTATAATAAAAGTACATTATTAAAGGAATTATTACTATAAATCCAAATAATAAAGGTATACCAATTCTCTTCAACCGATCTTTCAAAAAACCTATATTCCCTTTGTGTTTATACGCAAGAGGAATAAAATAAGCAGAAAGAAAAAAATAAAGACTCATATTAAAGGCAGAGTTTATCCCAAAAAAAAACGCCCAAGTCAGAATCGACACCCAAATCTCGTACATACCAAAAACCATTTGCCCCACCATAAGGTTGACCTGCATGGTGGACAATTACAGTGCAAGAAAGAAACACTTTTAAAAAATCCATAAAATGAATACGTGTATTAGACAACTCACATTTCCCCTTTTTGGAAATAACTACTAAACTATTTATAATACTTTTTAGACTCACGGTCAATATTTATCTTATTATATTATTGATTAAATTTTAGAATATTTATTTTACAATTATTATTTATGACTACGGGTCAATTTATATATGGTTAATTATGTTGAAGTTCACTTTAATATAAAATGTTTAGTGCAAAATAAAAAAGGAGCAGACTGTAACTGGAAATTCTAGCAGTTATGGGTCCTTTAAAACGTAAAAAAATATCATTGTCCGTACACTTCTATTCTACTAACCTTCTAATTGGCAAAAAAGTCACTCGCTTTTATTGTTATTTATTAATTGTAATAACTTATATTCTCCGCAAAACTGAACTTTTTATTTAAATGAATTTAATTTAGTATTATTAGTGCCCCCTCACAATACAGCTGCAAACAATTTACCTTTCTCTATTAATTATGAAGCAAAATAAATCACTAATCATATCATTATCAATATGATTAGTGATTTATTCAAAAACCACACTTATTTATGATACGGTTCTCCGCATCGGTTCTTGTGGTAAAACAATATCTGAAAAAATAGTACTGTCTTCTGTGTGCCATAAGACAATACGTTTTAATGATTTTCTGTCTGAATTTACCTCGATACTTTTTATGAGTGATCGAATAAGTAATTTCTTGGAAGGCATATCTGCTTGCTCAAATACTTGATCGAATGCTTTTAATAATTCACTTACTTTTTCGGTAGAAATTGCCCCTTTCTGCATAGCATTATTTCTTTCAAAATCAATAATTTGATGTTCGATAATTTTTTTATCCCTTTCTACCTTAGCCGCTAATCTACCAAATGACTCTGGAGTAATTTCTGTTCGTCTCTTTTCATAATCCAAATCATCTAATTCCTTGTTTAACTCTGTTAATCGCTTTTTATTCTTCTCATATTGAAGAATCTCTTCTGCATTTTCCTCCAAATAATTTTGATTTATTTCTTCTACAAGATCCTCTACAGCAGCCTTTTTTCCCACTAAATTTTTGATAATACTTAAAATAGTTTTTTCAATCCAATCTTTATTGATTAGATTCGAACAACAAATATTTTTTCCTTTCGTATGGAAATTTTGGCACATATAATAGTAATAATAGCCATTTCCATTTCTTTTTTTCGTTTTACTCATCACTGTACCGCCCCCGCATTGTGGACACTTTAAAATACCTGATAGTAAAAAATCTGTTTTTATATTCTTTTCATTAACTGCTGAATCTCTATTTAAAACAGCCGTTTGCTGTACAGCGTTCCATGTATTCATATCGATGATTGGATCATGAATGCCCTTTTCTACATGACAATCTGCTTGTTTACCTTTTCTTCGAAGAGCGTTCCAATTTCTGTGTCTCCCCCATCGAACATGGCCAATGTATGTTTCATTTTCTAAAATAGTTTTTACAGCATTAATACCAAAAGAATGGTTCTTCTTCGTTCTATAACCACGACTATTTAAATCCTGTGCAATAGCCTTGTAGCCTTTTCCTTGTGCTCGTAATTCAAAAATACGTTTCACGATAATACTTTCTTCTTCATTTACAACTAATTTTTTGTCAACAACATTGTAACCTAATAATGCTCCTCCATTCCATTGACCTAATTGCGACTTTTTCTCCATACCTGCTGCAACCCTTTCAATGATTAAAGTTCTTTCATACTCTGCAAAAGTTCCTAATAGAGAAATAAACATATAGCCGTTAGATGTACTACTATCAATATCACAAGTTGCCACTAATAACTTCATATTTCTAGGTTTTAGTTCTTCATCAATCAAACGAAGTACATCACTATTTTTTCTTGAGATACGATCTACTTTCCAAACAATAATCACATCAAACTTTTTATTTCGCATATCAATAAAAAGGCGTTGAATATCTGGTCTGTTAAAGTCTTTGCCTGAATCCGAATCTGAATAATAATCATATACTTCATAACCTTTTTGTAAGGCAAATGCTGTTAGTGCCTCTTTTTGCCCTTCCAAAGAGAAACCAACTCGTTTCTGTTCTTGAGTACTAACACGTGTATAAATTGCTGCTTTTAAATTTTGTTGTACCATTATGCCACCTTCTTTTCATCTTTTTTTACAATATGGAAATAAAACATCTCTGCTAAAACCTCTAAAAATTCTTCCTGCTTTAAATCTTCCTTAGTTTTCATTTCAAAAATATCTTTTTTCTTTGAATGTTTTTCGTTTAATGTCATATCTCTATTCCCCCTTATTTTTTCAAAAATAATTAATTATATCCCCAATCCATCTCTCTACAAAATTACTAGAATCTCTTAACGAACTTGGGAAACGTTGTTGTAATTTTAAAATAAATCTGAATTATCCGATCCATTATCACTATAGTAAGGGATTTCCAAATCAAAGTAAAGACTTTTTGTCGCTTTTTTATTTTAAAAAGACTTTTTGTCTCAAAACACTATCTTTTTTAGAACTAAATAGGTTATTATAGTGACAAGGAGGGGATTTGATGGAAGAACCAAAAATTTTTATAGGAGAACGTTTAAAGCATTTATTAGATATTAATGGATTTGATGCTACCAAAAATCTAATATTAGATGAGGTTGGTGTCTCAAGGACAAGTTTGCAAAAATATCTTACAAATGTTAGGCGTCCTCAATTAGAAGAATTAAGAAAATTAGCCAATATTTTTAACACATCTGTCGACTATATTATTCAACGTACTGACTATGTTCTAGATACTTGGGATTACGATTTTCTAAATGAATTTGGAGAGTATTCTAAGGAGAAAATTAATGATTACTTTATGAATCGTGGAGATTTTACTTTGCCCTCACCAGATACACGTTATGCCATTCTTTTTTCACTCATATTTAACTCCTTAAGAAACGATCAGATTATGGAGGATTTTGTAGGTGAAGAAAGAGAAAAGTTTGTTGCAACTATTGATACATTAACAAAAATCTGTATGAATGTTATAGATATGCCAAACAGTCCAAACTTTAATCTAACGGAAGCACAGTTACTAAACCAAAATATTCAACTTCATAACGCTGGTGACTATCGCTTTGTCGATGATCAAATCATTAGCAACTTAGAAGAAAATACGGAGTTACAGCAATCTGAAAAAATCGCTCTATTGAAGTCTTATTTACAAAACAATATTGCCACAACACAAAAAGCACTCAATCTATTAAATGAATTAGAAAACGAATAACAGAAAGGCAATCTACAACTGCTCTACGCAGCAATAGATTGCCTTTTATTTATTGAGTTAGCCATATACCTTCTAAAGCCTGTAATTTGTCCTCCTCACTTGGCACAGAATATCTAAACAGCATATCCGCACTTGAATGACCGCTTAAAGATTGTACAATACTTGTATCAATCCCATTACGTATCAAATGGGTAATAAATGTATGCCGTAATGCGTGAACATTAACACCTTTCTTTTCGAAAATATGCTGTACGCTGCGTACACTTATTCGTTTTCCACGATTTGAAATAAATAGCGCTTCAATTGAATCATTTCTTTCACTTAAATACTTGTTAATGGCTCTACGTGCTTCCTTATTTAATGGGATACTTCGCGCCTTGTTTCCTTTACCGTTGCGTACAAATAATTCGCCTTTACGTTCACCGATATCAATATCTGCCTTATTTAAGGCTACTAGTTCAGAAAGGCGTATTCCCGTGTTCAATAATACTTGAGTAATTGCCATATCTCTCGCATTATCTTCCCTGTCAATTTCTCGAATTAGACGATTTACTTCAATTCTATCTAAAGATTTGGGAGATAATTTGGTATATTCTATCGGCTTAACAACCGAAATATCCTCAATCGCTCGCTCATTCTTTGACCAGCAACTATATTTTTTAATTGCACTCCAATGTTTGTTAATTGTTGCGGGGCTCTTTCTTCGACCAACCAGATAATCAACATATTGTTGTACATCACTACGGGAATAGTTTTCAATGCTTGCCCCTGCACCGTCTAGCCATTCCGAAAATAACTTTAGTGAATGGGAATAAGTACTAACAGTTGTTTTAGATTTCCCCAAAAGTCCTTCTTCTAGAAATTGTTTCAGCATATTTAGACTCCCCTTTCTTCTATTACGCTTAGAAAATTCATTTCTAAAGAGAACTTAACGCGCATCTAAACCATCTTCAAGTTAATTTCATTAATCAATTCTGTATATATTTTACTATTGCAAATAAAAAAACCATTCACACATGCAAGTAGAGCAATATAGATCAACTTTAAAATAAATAACAAAAGGCAATATAGTGTGGATTCAATATACACTATTCTTGCCCTTTTATAACTAAATAGACTGTTATCAAAAAATCCTTAATTACATACAATATTTTTACTAACAATCAAAAATACTAAATGTCTAAACTCTCTCTTAGGTCTTCCTTAACAATATAGCATTCCAACGTAATGAATCTCCTTTATTTTACCTGCTATATAATCATTAAGATACAAATCACTTTCAACTAACATAACTTATTGTGTTAGTGCTTCAATAAGAAATCTTTTAGAATAATTCTTCATCATATATAGATATGGCGCAAGATAATTATTCATATTTTGACTTTCATTCCTGTACATTTAATTTTAAACATAGTAAAATTCTCGCTTCAAACACTTATGGAACTGGAAAAATAATTTGCCAATTTGCATCTGGATTATATAAATCGTCTTCTTCACTTTCTGATGCCCATGTAGCAAAAAAATCTTCTACCATTCCCTCAGTCATTGTGTAATAAATACTTGTAGGAAAGGGCTGCTTTCTTTGAATATAACGAACTCTATAATAGTCTTCTGAATCTAAAATTTCATTGTATACATAACAATTTTGGATAAATTCATTGTCTATACTTGTCCAATCCTCTAAATCCTCTATACAATTTTTAAATAGATATTTTTGTAACTGCTCACTTGATAATTGTGCTAATTCACAAATTATTTTACAAGTTTCAATCAATTCTTCAATAGTATATTGATTATCCGAATATCTATCTATACCTGATGCTGGAAATTTATATGAAAATAACTCTCTCCATTCTTTATAATGTAGCAACATTCCATTTAATTTATCTGAAAATCTTTTATCTAGTTGTTTTAAAAAATTAGTTGTGTTGTTGATTATTTTGCTGTGTTCCATTGTTAAAAATTGTTTGTTATTCGTCCACTTATTATATGGAATCGTATACAAAAACGCTCTACAGCAGGTGATTAAAGAATAATATGATAAATAAGGTACTGTAACCTGCAAGTTTTTCTCGATGGCATATTCAAGTGACGTGAGCATAGTCGTTGCTGATAAAATCATTTTGACACTTAAATAATTTCGAGTAATCCATTCAGAATTCAACTTAGATGTCATCTTCTTTCGAATTACTTCACTATGCCCTTTGTAAACCCAGTCTTCAAAATTATTTATTTGACTATCTTCAAATAAATTATCTAACACACTGTATACAAATGGATCTATCTGATAACGAACTAGAAACTGCGACATTTACTATAACCTTCCTATCCAACAATTTATAACATTAAATGTTCAGATTCCTCGATTCTAAACACCAATCACCAAAAACTCCTGTAATCGTTTGTCGAGGTTGCGTGTTACTTTTAATGGATTTTGTGTTCGTTCAAGTGCTGTACCATATACAGTAAAGTATCTGCTTCCCTTATCTGCACACACTGTAATCCGACGAGTGGGTGAACTATAATCCAAACCAAAACATTCTCGCAACTGTTCTTTTGACAAAAAACATATTTCACTATCTCGTAAACTATCTATCCCACACACAAACGCAAACATATTCATTGAAACATCATTTAACACCGTTTGTACTTCTTCCTCATTAAAACTAAAGTCCCATCTTTTATTTTCAACTTCAGTATTTACAGGTTTCGATACATACTTTGCGTATACTTTAAAATCTGCCGTATTATTTGCTATTTCATAAACTCGTCTTGCTTCACCCTGATCAATAATTGCTGGTGCAAACCCACTATTCACAAGTTGCGATAATAATGCACCATAATAAAAATCTGCTTTTGCTAATGGCATAATAAACTACTCCTTTTGCTGTTGCATTTGCTACGTATAGATTTATATGTACTACTATAAAATACAGAAAAATCAGAAATTAAAATTGACAGTAAGTTTGTATTAAGTGCTATGGACAGCCTCACCTATGAAAGACCGCCCATGCAAATGATTAAAAAACTTAAAAATGGTTTAATATATCCTTTAACTTCTGTACTTCCTCTAAAGAAAGGGTAATTCCCTTCCCCATCTTCTCATGATTAGGCGACCAATCACGCAAGTCATATTTTGGTGCGCTGCCATTCCAACTAATAAGATTCAGTTCTTTTCTCCAGCCTTTTACCGATTCGGATAAAACTGCGATATGTTCTTTGATTTCAAATTTGATTTCAGGCATGGGTGAACCTCCTATAACAAATTATGTATTTAGCCTTAAATATTTTATTTTCGTACAATCTATCCTAATTTCTTCGTTAACTTTTCGAGTGAATGAGTTTTTTTCTGAACTAACACTTTTGCTTGATTTTTTTACATTTAAATAGTGCTTCAATTTGAAAGAGTCCAAGATAATTACTATTTTCTCTTCATCTTTCTTTTGTATATAAACATCGGCATCATTCTAAGCCTTCAAGAAATCATATAGATTGTCACTGATAAACTTCTTAAATTTATAAATTTCAAAAATCAGTTATCTTGAAGTACCTCTATTTCTAAAGTCCTCATAAACTTGTAGAAAATATGTTGTAATAGTCATAGAAGCATTAATGACTAATTCCGCTTCACGCTTTGTAATGTTAATACGTTTACTACCGACACCATGTGCATCACTATTAATATTTCTCATTTCCGCAATTGTTTGAATAATCTTTTCCAATCCTGACAACATTCCATTTATTCGTTTATCATATTCGCTACTTTGATGAAGGTTTAATAGTGTTTTTACTTCACTGAGCAACTTCAATATATTACCTTTATGGTTATTTTGAAGATTATCGCTGTCCTCTAAAATGAATATTAAAGTTTCTTCAATCAATGTTCTTGACTTAGTAATTACACTGTCATAATTGCCACTCAATAAATCTTCTTTTGTTCGTTCTTTTAAATTCAAAATATACGGTACATCAATAATTTCGTGAATTTCATGTTCGACAATTAAAGTATTGTCTGTTTCTGTAATTATAAAATTATCATGGACTTTCCTTAATGCATATCCACTGTATGACAATATATTATTGATATTAGTTATTACGGTATTTACCATACCGGTATGTTTTATTTTTATTTCATCATTACTTTCACCATTAATATGACCTTCGAAAGATTGCAATTGAAATAAGCGCTTCAACAAAATTGGAACAAGGTTTTTCGAATCAAGATGGTCTATTAGGTTAGATAAATATTCCCATCTACTTCTTGCACCACCAGACCATGAGTAAGTTTCAAGCAAACCAAACTCTGTTGACAAATCACATAAATTTGGACCTGATAACCTTGGCATAGTAAACTTATAGTCCTCAAGTTGCATTTCTTTGTCACCTATCAACATATCTATAATCTTTCTATTTTTTAACAACATAAAATTGGACATACAGTACCCCCAATACAATATCATCGGTAATAATTTCTATAAGCATTTCATATCAAAAAATTTCAACGCCACTATATAAGCCATATACAGTAGCGTTGAATTTGTTTTACACCGTATCCCTCAACCCCGATTTCGCCTTGAAATCGTTGTAGTCTTTCACCCAGTCGAAGCGGATGTCTGCAGATACGGCTTCGAAATGTTTAAAGCCACAGTTGATTTTAACTTGTTCTTTACCATCTAAATCAGACCAATTTTTATCAATTTTCGTTTCAGCGATAAAATATAATCTTGGTGTGTCATCAGTTTTAAAAACGATTGCCCAGTCTGGTGAGTAGTCGCCATATGGTGTATCTATGATAAAGCCGCCTTTTTTCAACTTTGTAAATAGCAAAACATTTGGATTGTTTTCTAGGCTTTGTGCAAAGTCATATTCTCCGTCACTATCTGTTCGATAAAACTTATTAATGGCTTTTCGTTTCGCTGCGTTTGTTGCATATACTTTTTTCTTTTCTTTATCGAGCAACGATTCATCAATAATATTATCCAGACCGTAAATTTTACCGCTATCTAATTCGTATCCTTCAATGACTTCATAATAGCCCGAACCATTTTTTTCTTTAAATGCTTTTGCTTTTGTTTCTTGTAGAGCAGTTTTAATCCATTTCGTAACATCTTCTAAAATGTCTTGGTTGCTGAGTAGTTCGTTCTTATCAATACCACGAATAATTTTCAATATGGCTAAACGTGGTAGCATTGTGTGATACATAATGTAGTCCACAATCTCTAATTCACTTTTTTTATCAATGGTATCTAATAGCGTTAATTCAATCTTTGCTGGGTCAGCATCTTTCACTAACTGCATTCTACGCACCGTATCAAATTCATTGCGTCCTGTTGTGTACTCAAACTCCGCTGAAATATTCTTAGATTGTAAATTTTTATTTATTTCTTTAATACACTCTTGGATAAACACAGCACTATTAATCTGCACACGATACATCGATCGTGGTAACAATTGTACAGTTAAATTGTTTAAAATCTCCGCAAAATCTTCTTCTGCTACATATGAATGTGGTGCATTTTCAGGAAGGTCGTTATCACCATTTTGAATCGAGATTTTACGTGTACCTTTTTTCGTCATGTACTCCACAAAATGTTCTCGAATATGCGCTGCAAAATTGTTTAATAATTCGTTTTGGAACTGTATTTTGTGAATATCATCTGCTTTTTTTGTCAAAATGTTTGTTGCTGAAATGATATTATTTTGTTGTAACTCTTCTCTAAACAAATTAATAAGTTCAGGCGTAATTTTATGTTCTGGAACACGTGCTTTTTTCAATGTCGCAATTAATACATCCGCCGTTACTTCATCTTTATTAAATGAAGCATTATCATTGAAGTCTTTTTGTAGAAGTTCTGCAAAATGGTCATAGTTATCATTTGCAATCACTGTCAACTCATTAATAGAAGGGTCTGTAATACGTTCACCTTTCGTATCAACTGCTAGACGTAAGCCACGTCCAATTTCTTGCTTTTTCGCAATATCAGAGCCACTTGCTTTCAATGTACATAACGTGAAAATGTTCGGATTGTCCCATCCTTCTCGTAATGCTGAATGTGAAAAAATAAATGCCAATGGTTCGCTAAATGAAATTAATTCATCTTTTCGACGCAAAATTAAGTCAATTCCTCGATCAATGTCTTCTTGGGCTTTTGTTTTTAATTTGATTTCGTCCATTGGAGTAGAATCATCCCATCCTTCTACCTCAACAATCTCTTTTTTCTTATCTACTGCAAAATACCCTTCACGCACTGCATAGATATCTTCATACTGAGCAAAAAACTTTTTATATTTTTCAAACTTACTTTTATATTCAGGTAACTGAATGATTTTCTCGTATTCTTGGTCGAATATTTTTAAATATTCACCTCTTCCATCTTCAGCGGATGTATCACGTACTTTTTGAACAGAATCTATGAAAAATAAAGATAATACTTTTATCTCTTTCCCCTGTTCTAAAATAGAGAATTGCTTGTCTAAATGACTTTTAATCGTTAGTTGAATTTGAATACGCACTGCGTCTTCACTAGACACATCATTTGTCGATTGCCCAATAGATAACTCTCTAAAATCTGTACCAAATGCGATTTTTAACGGTTTTAACTTATGTGGGTCTTCATGAATGCGAATGTTTTGATATTGTGGCAATCCACCTGATAAATCAAATAAATTATCACCACCACGCACTTTGAACTTTTTGAATTTTATATAGCCACCTTGCTCTTGTGAAAAAATTTCAATTCGGGCATATAAATCGCTTGTAAACTCAACATAACGAATAAATGGCATATCTTTTGGAATAACAGCGTTAACCGTCTTAACAATGATTTTTTTGACTAAATCGTTTTGATAAGCATCATATGAATCTAATTTATAAATTTGATGATATAGTTGCTTATGTGTTGCTGAATAACGCAATGTAAACAATGGATTCAGTTCTTCTAACGCTTGAATGGACTTTGATTTTTTCTTCGCTGTTCCTTCCAACTTTTGCGGCTCATCTATAATTAAAACAGGGCGTGTTAATCGGATATCATCCCAAATGACCTTACCATACTCATCTTCTTGACGAATTTTATTGTTGCTGCTGTTGAACGCTTGAATGTTCATAATACAAATGCTCAGTTCTTTTGTTTCAATGAACTTTGTATTTATTTCACTTAACCTATCACTATCATACGTAAAACAATATTTCGATAAATCAATATTATAAATACCTTTAAAATGCTCTGTCAGTTGCTCGATAGACTGTTGTACACCTAAACGAATTGCTACAGATGGCACAACAATCATAAATTTTTTAAACTGATACTTTTGATACAACTCTAATATCGTTTTTAAATAAACGTATGTCTTTCCTGTACCTGTTTCCATTTCAATTGAGAAATCATTACTTGCCATTGTACTATCTGCAAATAATCCGTTTTCTAATTGCACACCGTTTAAATTTTCTAATAAACGTTTCCCTTCAACAATTTCAGGGTTACGAATAATAGCACCCGTTTCATCTAATTTTTGCACTTTACGAACACCTGTATATAATCCGGGTACTCGTTTCGGTAATCCATCAAATAAAGAAACAGTTGCCTCAATAGCCGCTTTTTGGTGTAGTAGGTCTTGTTGAAATTCAAATTGAATTTTACTCATTGCCATAACCTCCTACAAAAATTCGACAGTATATGTCTTTTTCGATACACCTGTATTACGCTCTACAAGCAATTGTAGTCGTCTAAATGTTTCTTCTTTTAAAGAAATATCCTCACCAAACGCACTATCACGTAAAACATACTTCACAGGTAATGGGTCAATCGACGCTAATTTCTCAACTAACTCAGGCGTGATTGTATCTTCTAAACAAACAACATAACTATGCGCAAACAAATACGTCCGCTCCCCAATATCCGAAAGCAACTCCACAGGCGACGACAACGGCACATCACGCTGACGCAACATCACCTCATACACCACATCAATATCCTTCGTCCCCGGCATAAAATCCAACTGATCCTTATCCGACAGTTCCACCTCACTCGCTGTAACCTGCCCCTCCGTCAAAGCCTCATGCGTCCAGCGAATATTAGTATTAGAAACTTCGAATACTTTAAAACCTGACTTACTATCACAAGAATCGTCTATACGTTTTATTCTCTCTTTTGCAATTTCACAAATATTATGGAATCCAGCCTTATATGCTTCTGATTCAACTTCAGTATTTTCTGGAATTTGAATCAGAATAAAATTTCTTTTTACTTTATCTTCTTCATTCAACTTTAATACAGCGTGTGCAGTTGTTCCTGAGCCTGAAAAAAAATCTAGAACAATATCTCCATTTTCACACTCTACAGAGCCTAGTATAGTTTTAATTAAAGAAGTAGGTTTAGGATAAGAAAAATAACTTTTTCCTTCAAAAATTTTTTCAACCTCTATACCACCATCACTTTTAAAACTAAGAATAGAACGTAATAACATTTCATTCACATCATCTAGGTATTTTATAGAACTTGGCTGAGTACTTTCATCCTTCGCAAACCAAATACCTCCACACATATAACTACCATCATGTCTAAACTTAATTTTTTCATAATCTAACTGTTCATCAAAACTTTCTTTTTTCCATCTCCAACCACGATCTGGTACTTTCACAGGAACCTTTGTGATTGGATGAATCACATCGTACCTTGGCCCAAAAGTATCTCCATTAGGCCAACTTAAGTTAATTTTTCCCCATATTCTATAATCATCATCTAGAGAGTTATAAAGCGTAATCCCTCTATCATAACCCTTTTTATTATAAAATTTCTTTAATGCGTCTTCTGCTTCAGCAATTGGTAATTTGCTTCTTTTGAACCCTGCTACCAATTCGTATACTTCATCTAGTCCTTCTTTTAACATATTAAATTTCAAATTATTTTTAGTCTTTGTATAAACAAGAATGTATTCATGAATACTTCCTATTCCCTTATCATTCTTCGGTACTCGTTTGTTCCAAATTAAACATTCTATAAAGTTTGATTCTCCAAATATTTCATCACAAATTTTCTTTAAATTAGATTGCTCGTCTGCACCTACACTTATGAAAACTGCCCCGTCTTCTCTAAGTAAATCTTTAGCAACCACAAGTCTCGAATACATCATATTTAACCAATTTGCATGAAACCTATTACTACTCTTTTGGTTGACTATTAATCTCTCTGAATCAATCTGATTACCTTCTAACTCTTCACTAAGATGCGTATTCATGTGATAGTTATCTTTATAGATATAATCATTACCTGTATTATAGGGGGGATCTATGTATATAATTTTGATAGAATTATAATAGTTATTTCGTAGTATCTTTAATGCTTCTAAATTATCTCCTTCAATATACATATTTGTAGTATCTTTTAATGTAAATTCTTTCAATTTTAAAGTTTTACCAATAACATCTGAAAACGCAGTTTTTTTAGAACTACTTTTACCACTCCAACTTATTTCATATTTCTCATTCTCTACTTCTTCAAATTCTCCAAGTACTGCTTTGAGTGCTTGGAAGTCTACTTGTCCGTCTTTTACAACGTCGGGGAATAGTTGGGCTAGTTTTTGTAGGTTTTCTTGTTTACTATCAAAGATTGTTTCTGATACTTTTGGAATTTCCATTTGTTATACCTCCAGTAATGCTTGTAATTGATTCATTTGTTGTTTGATTACTGTATTTAAAGCGATTTTTTCTGCTGTTTTGGTTTGTTGCGTTACTTGTTTTCTTAATTCTACTAACTTCACATACAACATAAGCAATGATTGTACATGCTGTTTGTTAAGCCATAGAGTTGGGTGTTGTAACAGTGCTTCGGCTTGTGTGTATGCTTTTTTATGTGACACGATATACGCTTTTACTGCCATTTCTACATAAACGTTGTATTTATCGAATTTATTTTGAAGTGCTTTGAATGTTGTGTACTGAATGAGTTGTTGTTTTTCAGCATGTGTCACGATAAGCGGTAGTGGATTTGTTAGAAACTCTTCCTCCACTACCACCTCGTCTTTTTGCACTGCATGTAGCCGTTTAAGTGCAAAAGAGTACGCTTCTGCAGTCACATCATAAAAGCGTAGAATGACAAAGCCTTTTAATGCACGTTGCAAAGTCTGAGCGATAAATGCAGCGTGTTTGATATTTGTTAACTCGATTGTAAAAAACATAATGACTTGGCAGTTAACGTGTTCATCGACACGTGACGGTATGCTTTCTCCATTTAACTGCCACTCTAATGTTACTTTCTGAATGTTTTCACGCAGGCGTTTTTTATCATTTGGTTTTAGCGTTGGTGGAATGATTGATTTTACATCTATTTCACGATGTAAGTAATACTCCGCTGGCATTTGAAACATTATGCTTTCACCTTTGCCTTTTCAATAATAAACATCGAAATGAGTTCAAAGTCGTCTACACTATCATTTGTAAAGTCATTGCTAAAACCTGAGAAATCAAAAATCGTTTTTTCCGCTGCTTTTTGTTCTGTCTTTTGAATAGACTGAATACATTTTGACAATAGTTTTGAATAGTGTGACATATCTTGAACATCATTCGTTTGTTTATAAAAACGGTTATATAACTTAGCGTTTGGCTCATCTTTTCGATAACTATATTTCCTAAACTCTTGTAAAATGTTGCGAGCATATGAATTATCCATGATCATTTCACCTTTATGGTTAATGAATAACAAATAATAAGGATAAATGGAACTATCACTTTTCGGTTTGTCTTCTACGTACTGATGTTTGAAACAGAAAATAGCCCCTTCTTGTTCGGCATCTGTAATTGAAAAAATGCCTCTCGGTACTTTCTTAATATCTGGGTTTTGCTTTAAATACTCTGACAAATCATACAAGAAGTCATTCATATTCAAATCTGTTAATGAAATATTTTCGCCCGCTTCTTCTAGTTCAATGACTTCCTCTCGTAAACGTTCTAAATGCTTTTTACGGAACTGTAAGTCGTTCATTTCTGGCGATAAAATATCTTCATCTCCTGTAGACGTAATATTCACTGATAACATTTTTCCTTTTACTCGTTGCTCTAAATTCAAGTATTCATTCAATTCCACATTCGGAAAAAAGTTAATCATTTTAATAGATGTATTCGTACTACCTATACGGTCAATTCGTCCAAAACGCTGAATAAGCGACACTGGATTCCACTGAATATCGTAATTAATTAAACAATCACAATCTTGCAAGTTTTGCCCTTCTGAAATACAATCTGTGCCGATAAGCACGTCAATTTGCAACTGCGCTTCTATGTTTTTCTTTAACTTAGAATTCGGCGAAAATGCACTTAAAATAGAGTTAAATTCGGCATCTACATGACGATTATTAGATTGTGGTTTTGTGGAACCTGATACCATAGCCGTTTTAACATGATACTGGTCAAGTATAGGTGCTAAATTCGCATATAAATATTTAGCCGTATCAGCAAATGCAGTGAAAATCAGCACTTTTTTATTTTGAGTATTGTAAGGTGTTGTTGTAACTTTATCTGATAATACAGCCGTTAATTGTTTTAATTTGGCATCACGATGTTCATTTAATACACATTGAATATCTGTAAATAAACCTTTTAAAATTTCGTAATCATAATACAAATCTTCAAGAAATAGCGGAATATTTAAATGCTTCACATGAATTTCGTATTTGTAATCCAAAATATCATCAAATTCGTCTTCCCCCTGTTCTTCTAAAGAAAGAACAGTTGTTGTATCATTGGCTTTTTCAAGTACTGCAATATATCGTTCCATTCGCTCCATTAAGCGGCGAATAGTTTCACCAAATGCAAAAATGGAACTTTCCAAACGTTTGAATAAATTAAAACGATGTAAAATACGTGTTCCTTGTTCACGCAAATCATTACTTAGTAATACACGCCCATCATCAGAAACGGCTTGGTACTTTTCTTGATATTCTTGTTTATAAGAACTTTTAATATAATACATTGGCGCATAAACGGATAAATTCAAACTTTCTAAAATTAAATTCGTCTTTTCAAAGTTTAGCAATTGCCCTTGTGTATCAATATCTGGTGTGTACGTATCTGGCTTTAATTTTGTCGGGAATTTGCCGACTTTTTCAGTACCATAAAAGTTCGTAATATGTTTCCGACTTCGTGAAATCGTCACCATCTCTAACAATTTAAAAAACTCAGAAGGAAGCCTATCCATTAACTCTTTTTTGTTTTTCTTTGTCTCTTTGTTCCATTCGTTAATAGCGGCGGATGTTCTTCGTAATAAATTATCCACACTAGTAATACCTTCTTCTTCAAACGCACCATCATTATCTCTTGTAATTAAACTCAACTGATTTTTCAAATCCGTTAATGAGTTATTTACTGGTGTTGCAGATAGCAGTAGCACTTTTGTATTTTGTGATTTCTTAATTACTTCTTCCATTAAACGCTGATAACGTGTAAATCCTCCGTCTTTTTCAGTACGATTACGGAAATTATGTGATTCATCAATAACGATTAAATCAAATTTACTCCAATCAAAACGACGTAAGTCCCAACCACTTTTCGACTCGCCTTTTGTACGTGATAAATCTGTATGGAACATAATTTTATAGTTGAAAATTTCATCTACAACACTATCTTTATACGCTCCTCGGAATGAATTCCAGTTATCATATAGTTTTGCAGGTGTCAGTACTAGTACATTATCTTGACGTAATTCAAAGTATTTAATAACGGCTAATGCTTCAAATGTTTTCCCTAAACCTACACTATCTGCAATAATACAACCATTGTATTTATTAATTTTTTGAATAGCAGATAGTACAGCATCTTTTTGGAAGTCAAATAACATATTCCAAATTTTCGTCTTTTTAAAATGCATATTGTCTTTTTCAAATCGTTCAACACCATAATCTAACTGCGAACCAAACAATTCGTTTAATGTAAAATAATAAAGAAATTCTGGAGAATGTTCTTTATACACATAACTTAAACTTTTTAATACCTCGTCTTTAAAATCCACTGTATGTTCTGGTGAGTGCCACAGTTGCTCGTACATTCGTTTTGTATGCTGAATTTGTGTACGGTCCATAGAAGCGTTAATAATAGAGTCAAAGTTCACAATATGCATTCTCGATTTGCGTACTCGATCGGATATTTCAAGAGATGAAGAACCTTGAATCATGAATTCTTCGTCTACCAAAATGATGTTTCCTTTTATTTTACAATTAGGTGTCACACGTTTTATATTGACATGATTTTTTATGAAATCATACATTGATTTCGCCCTTGAAAAATGTTGCAATTTATTTTTCTGCACAATGTCATATTCATTGAATAACACTTCACTTGCATTCGTTTCGATGTCAAACTCTCGGAATATTTCTTTACTATCAGGTAAAAATTGTGATTCCCGAATAATCAGATTGATTTCTTTTACGTTTTGCAAATTTTGTTCGAGCAAAGAAAACACTGATAATGTCAATTTGTCATTAATAATATTGACAACACAGTTTTTTGTATTTGATATAATCTGATTTAATGAATTTACAATTTTATCTGAATCATTTTGCAAAGTAATCACCATTATCACTTCCAAATTCTTAATTTTATCTGCTACTCCTAAAGAAAAACGATATGTATTAATTGAATTTTGATGCCTTAGACTATTTAGCAATGCTATTTAAAATTTATTGCTTTATATTCTATATTTCTAGACATTATCTTAAAGTTTTGGATTTTACTACTTATTTTTACAATAATATTCAACAACTATACTAAATTATAAACATTACATTAATAATAAACTATACAGTTATTGTATCTGAATAGTTTCATTTTCACATTAAAATAATTCTACGCAATTTTTTTATATCACTATTTCATAAATAAGGGCACTATTCTTTCCAATTTGAGCCTACAAATTGCATAGAAAACAAATTCCACGAAGTCTTTCTACGCAACTTCAAAAATTAAGAAATTTATAAGATAATGCCAAAAACAAACGGGCAATCTTATGTTTGCACATACATTAGACCACCCGTTTGCTGTTTACTATTAAAATTTTAAAGTAAAAATGGTATTATAAAGATTGTAACTAGACTACAACTAATGCCTATCGCATGTTTTCTAGCACTAGCAGCACCTAAGGGACTTACTTGACTTTTGAGCCGGCTTTTTTTCTTTTGTCCCTTTCTTATATAATTACATAAGGGCTATACAGAACCTTCATTTTCAAATTTCTTTATATTCATTGATTTTAGGCTGTTTTAGGCGAGTATAATTAAAAGAAGGCTCTTTCCTCATTTATTCGTTTTTATCCTATTTATTTATTTTTTTCATTTTATTACTACTGTATATAGCATTTTTTTCGGCAGAAATAAATGAAGATAGTATTTCTCTTATTGATTATGCTCCCCTAGTGTCCATTCATAATAAAAAGGAACACTTAAGAATAATTAGTAACGCTTAATAACTATTAATAATCATTACTAACCGTTATTAACGATTAGTAAGAACTTATATGGTCCGCCAAAATAGGCATATATCGTAACATCGCAGATTTTCACGAAGGAGGAAGAATCAATTTATAATTAAGATGGATGAATCCATAAATTCTTCGGCTACTAAATTTGTTCCTTTGACCTTTATTAACTCCCAGCCCATTGTAATTAATGCTCTTGTTTTACCCTCTGAGACGGTTTTGCAAAAAACATACTCATCATTTTCTTTACGTCTCAAAACGAAGTATTGCTGAATATTATATTGATTGCTCCCTAAAAAATCATCATAACCAAACTGAACAATTTGATTTTTCGTTCCATACATTTTTTTCACATGGACTAACTTTCCGTTAGACTTATTTCCATAGTATTTCATAATACTCACCTCTTTTCTAATTAACACCTGTTAGATACAATTGGCTCTAAATAAATCAAAATCCTATATCTATGTACTTAAAACAAAATAATTTTTTTCTTATAAATTTCTTAATAATGCAAAAAGAAATACTTTATATCAGTTAAACAAAACATTTAAGAAACCTGCTTTATAGATAAAATAATTATCCCCCCAAATACCCAATTTTTTCGACAAACTATTTGTTTAATACAATTTTGTTTAAAGATTTAAAAACTAATAAAATATTTTCAGTTTTTCTTGGGTTTTTGGGGAATCCTTTTATATCAACGCTTTGCTCTATTATTTTTATTTTAAGAAGTTTTTAAAAATGGGGAGCATTGTAATTCTAAAATTCCTTTTTTCTCAAACATACTCTTTCATTAATATATATTGTTTAAAGATTAAAAAACTAATAAGATATTTGCAGTTTTTCTTGGGTTTTTGGGTAAGACTCTATATATCATGGTTTTATTGTGGTATTTCCATTTTAAATTCAGAAAAAAATTGCGATACCGCTTTGGCATCGCAATTTTTTAAAATTATTTATTTTTATCCTTTTTCTTTTCATATTTCATATTGTAAGTAGAATCAATCTTATTAGTTAGACTGGCTGGTAATCTCTCAAACCACTCATACTCTCTAAGTTTCTCTAGACTCACCATAGTGCCTTTAATTGCTCTAATTTTTGTACCCGGGATTCTTGTCTCATCAATTTTAAGATTAAATTTACTCTTTAAAACTGCCATGACATCTTTTTTCATTTTAGGTTTAAGACCTAATTCATGCTCACAAAATTGTTTGTAAACATCATAAAAAATACTTGGTACAGTATAAGGTTCATAACTACCTTCTACCTGATCAATGCAACAGTCTTCATAAAACTGCACTACAGAATCACTTGCTTTAGAGAAATGTACGTTCCATTTCTTCACTTCTTCTGAAATAAATAATTTGTTACCATTATTTATTATCTCTAACATCTCTGTGATTGCCCTAGTCACAATATAGTCTGTTTCCAATAATTCAATTTTTAGCAGTAAATTTGGATCCTGTAACTCTTGAGGAAGATACTTGTCCACTAAGAAAAAGTTAAATCGATTAGTAATGGCCAATGAGGCTTCATCAAAATTTGGTACTGAATTAGAAGCAAACATTAACGTTGCTTGATTCGTATATTTTTCACCGTTATTATATAGCAACCTTGTTTGGAACGGCATACCTGAAGTAGCATCTTTTAACTCTTCCAATGCTTCCGCTTTTTCGATTGTACTTTCACCGATTACATTTACAGTTTTTCCTCTAAGATTTAGCCACTCTTTACTATCCTTTTTTGTAAGAGATCCAAATCCTATACTTGCTTTTGCTTCTTTTGGAATTGGAAGGACTAATGCCTCAAGCAGTGTGGATTTCCCACCATCTGACTGGCCCACCATAAACAAATGAGCATTTTTTAATACAAAAGGTCTATATCCCGTAGCAACAATTTGCCATAAAGTTTTCTGTGTATCTTTATTTGGAAAATTAAAACTAATAAGATCATCTATAAACTCTGAGCAAAGATCATCATTTGGAAGATAAGATCCTCTAACTTGGCTAAATGTAATAATATCTTTACTATGAGGGATAAATTCACACTTATACCAGTCGAATACCCCATTATTACAATTTGTATATCGAGTTGAAATCTCCGAAAAATCTTGATTTGAAAAGGGAGCCAAGATTCTCTTATCACTAAAAATTATATTTTTTACTTGTTTTTGTATAGTAGTATTATATAAATCATATTTAGCAGGGATTTCTTCTTTTATATATGAATTCACATAATTTTCTGGAATTTTTTGATAAAATCCATCAATGTACATATACAATTCGTCAGAAATAATAATCCATGAATATTTCTCCATGAGTACCTCTGCTAATAATGTTTTATTGATATAATACCCACCATTTGTTTTTTTCTTAATAAATATTGGTAAATCGTTCTTGTTTTCATTAGCAAAACTATTAAAAATACGATTTTTTAACCAACTAGACAAAATCTTTTCATTAGACAAAACCTTTTTTCTATTTTTCAATGCTTCAAATTGTTGATTTGTAAATTGTTTTATATCCTTTGCAGTTAATTGAGCAATGTCTTCTTCAGACATTTGCATAATAACGGACACCTCAAAATCATTTTTTACACTTACTTCATCAATTGAAGTACATTGGATACTTTCTTTATCTTGCATCATTAAAAATCCTCCTTCTCAGAAGGAAAAGGATTAATGCTGTAATGTAGTGTTTTGAAGTAAATACTTTTCCAAACTTATTTTTTCTTAATTTACAGTATTTTTTTCTTTTTCGCTTTACAATGATATTTAGAAAATCTGCACTTTTTGTTCAATGTATTCATATTCATCCAGATACCAATGCTTGAGATTATCTAAATGGTCCAGCAGTTGTTCTTTGTTGTTATATGTACATTAAGCGTGTCTATCACTAGCGACTAAATAAATTGTAAAATACTTCTCCCTTCCTATTATTTTTGGGTAGGAAATAATTCAACAGTTGAAATTTCTTTTATCCATTAAAAAATCTCCTTACTTATAAGTATACTGACTACCAATGGTTGTTCAACGATTGTTATATGATACCACTGTCTTCATTAAATAATGGTAATAAAGATATTCTGAGATATTTACTACCAACTTTTACTTGTAGATGAAATAGATACACTTTATAAGTTCTTTATACATACAAGGGATAATCGCCATGTTTAAAGTAAATTCATACATGCTTTAAAAATGCGACTATCACAATGTATACGTTAGTTATACATTGTCAAAAAACATAAGTAAAGCATGCGATGATATAAGTAACAAATCGATAATACTTACAAACTTCTTAATAATTCCTGTCTAAGAAAATGCAGCCGAGACCGCATTTTCTCTAGATATTTTATCTAACTTAGTAAGATTGAGTGTTTCCATATGAGTCACATCTATCTATTAGTTAGAGATATCAATTACAACTCCTGCAAAAAAAATTTACATTTTCAAAAATTTTATTTACCTAGAATGAAATCCAGATATCCGTTCTTCTCAAATATAATAGAAAAAGCCTTAGGTGTTTTCCGCCACCTAAAGCCCCAATGTATTTTATATCACTTAGAAAGGAGAGTTCCCTGACAAATAGAAACCCAAACTATCAAACACCCTATAATCTCTACTACCCTATAAACTATAACTATAAAGCCCTTTAAATCCTCCATTCGTCAACAGAGCGATCTAGTTGGGCAAACTATAAGGCGAACACTTTCAATCTGTATAGGTTGCCTATCTCCAAGTACTGGAGATATTTATATTTTAACGCGTATAAATAAAAATGTACGCTATTTTCTCCCGAATTATTGAACTTTTTTCTCATCTTATAATTCGCTCTATGCGCTTATATATTAACCCTTTCATGCTATTCACTTTCATCAACCATGAGCCTCTGCAGTTGTATCTCTTGCCGATGCATTTTTTGAAGGTGCATGTACTTTGCAAAAAAATGGTCGTGATGCTTATCAAAATCTTGATGCAATTCGGCTTGAGCCACTTTAAGAAATAATATCCATTGCCCTTTCACTTGAAATAATTGCTTAGGCTGAATTTTGTAATAAAAATCCCCATTTTCAAAAAGGTTTCGGAAAAATCGTTTAAAATGAATCCCATTTATTAAAATTTCTTTTATCTGGCTAAAATCGTATGGACGGTTAAGATAACAAATTAATGTTTCCTCTTGCAAAATCACCTTTTCCTCTAGACTCAAAAAGGAATCACGAATACTTAATATCACTTCATTTGTCATTACTCGATTTTCTTCTACATCGAAATAGCCGCCGTTATAAATCATATCTGAATTTACTTTAAACATGATGATTCCCCCTTTAGTTTATAAAAAAGTTATAACGCGCATCTGTTTCATCTACAAGTAAAAGTTGGTAGTAAATATGTAAAAATATCTTTATTACTATTATCCTTTTCAAAGGAGATTGTATAAGACTGGTGAATAGAGATAAATATAGGCTTTGTAGGAATGAAACGTTTTAAGGTGATAGTGGTATCATATAACAATCGTTGAACAACCATTGGTAGTCATTATAATTATAAGTAAGGGGAATTTACCATTAATAATACGAAATTACAAAAGTTTAATCATTCCCTTCAAAAAAGAAGAAAAACAATCGAAAAGGAGGAAGACTTTGTATGCTAAAAATAATTAGTTACTTGAATTTAGTAGAGGTACGTGTATCAGAAGAAGAGGATTTTTACAATTTATATCTAGTCGCTGGTGATAGATATGATCAATATACATACAATGACAAAGAAGATTTATTGGACCACTTAGATAATGTCAAGCGATGGTATCTGGATGAGTATGAATGCATTAAACAAAAAGAAAATCTTTTTTACAATGTTGAAGAATTCGAAGATTTTATAAATACCATTTAAACGGAAAAGACGAAAGGGAACTTAATTCTCTTCGTCTTTTTTGTTTAGTTACTTGTTCATTAATCGCTCATTAAAAATTGGTCTTCCACTAAAAGCAGGATTTCATCGCAATATTAAGATCTTTCTCCTAACATTCCTACTCATTTGCATATAAAAACAGCAGGAAGACGCACCTACCTGCTGCTTAATCCAGATTTATAGATCGACCCAAGATTAATTAGACTTGTCTCTTGAATCAAGTTTGTCTTTAATGCTTACAATGTTATCTTTATATACTATGAGTTCTGTTTTTAAATAACCATGTTCTAAGCCCAATAACTCTTCAACTTCTTCTCTATATAGACTTAATCCATAATGATTAGATAATTTCTGCATGAATTCGTCACCATTAATATAATTATTTTCAATTAGTAATTCAATTGCTTGTCTCATTGATACTGGCTCTCTCATTTCTTTTATATCATCAAGCGGTTCTTTTGACCTCCAGCCTTTTTGGCTAATAGAACGTTGCATATATTGGTATGTCCCATCTGAAATAACACCTAATTTAAAAGCACGCATAACCATTGCACCAATGGAAACACACCATTTCTTTTTTAGAGTTTTATAGTACATCAAATCATTTGGGTGTATTGATACATCTTTATAAAAACTCTCTTTTGGTAAAAGAAACGCTGCTGCAAAATCATTTGCTTCTTGTTCTATTTGCTTAAATTCTTCCTTGCTTAAATCATCAATATTCATATATGGATCATGCAATACTTTGTGACCCAACTCATGAGCAACGTCAAATTGACGTCGATAAAATGAGTTTTTATCATTACCTAGAACAATTGAATAATATTGTTTTCCATTTACTTCATGCTGTGAACCAAAAGCATCTATGGATTTTTTATCAAGATTTAAGGAAGATATAACAAAACCCTTTGTTTCCAATAAATAGACAATATCCTTTATTGGTTTATCACCTAATCCCCATGACGCCCTTAACCTTTCTGCTATTTCTTCTACATTATCTGTATCGCGTTCTGTAAAATCAGGTACATCTAACTCTGGAAAATCAACATATTCTTCAAGTAAAGAGCGAATAATCGTTAAATATTTCACTCGATCATGCTGCATTTCTCTTTCTTTTTTCCCTGTAGTTAGCAAAGATCGAAAGTAAGTATTTCCTGTCTTTACCTCAATAGCATTTTCATAAAAATATTCTTTAGGAAATTTTAATATTTGAGTTATTTGTAGTAGGGCTTCAAATGTTGGAACAGCCTTGTTATTTTCATACTTAGATATCATTTGCTTGGTAACACCCAAATTATTTGCAAGGTCCGTAATCGTTAGTCCTCTATATATTCTTCCTTCTCTTAACCTAGAACCGTTGAAGTGTCGTTCTAACACGTTAATTCCTCCTTGTAATAAGAGGTATATTTAACTATTTTCTTCCTCTATTAAATCTTCTTGTTTTTTTGTTGCAATTTCATTCTCACGGCTTATCTTCCGTTCTTTAATTGATTGTTTAACCTTAGGAATCACTGCTACACTCTCAGTATTATCAACGACTTCCTCATTTAATACAAGAACATTTCCATACTGATCTTCTGGAATATATGATGACCAATCCTCAAAATCAAGCAGTTCAAAAAAGCGATTATATAACTGTGCCTGTACGCTTACTATTTTTCGTTCTTCTTCTTGAGCAACAATAAATATTACTTGGTTTACCAAAGGGTATTCTTCTCCTAGTATTTTTTGTACTTCTTGAACCCTCTTTGATTCATATTCTTCTGGTAAAATTGAGAATAATGTCGTTTGTTGATTATTTAATTCTACTGGTCCTCCATTTAATGAAATAAAGGCATGGAAGTAATGGATCTTCTTTTTACCAAGATTTTTAATTGTTTTTTCTAAATTCTTTTCTTTTGTAAATACGTATAAATCTCCCGAATCTTCGTTCAAAACACAAACAAAATTCCAAATGCCTCTTTTTCTAGTTAAAACGATTAAATTATTTGTTAGTGCAATCTGCTTAATGCGTTTAAATCGCAGATCCCAAGTCCCACCATTTTTAAAGTTCCCTGTATCAAGTCCATACTCTTGTTTTATTTCATTTACGACATCATTAGTTGTTTCTGTAAACGCCCTCACTAAATCTCCTACAACTGATTCATGAATACCTGAAGTAATGTTCAACAAACGTTCCCTCTCTTCCACTTATAATTTAATATTATAATACTACATTTTATTTTAAAAAGTAAACCAAATGTTTACTATAATTAAATTAGTAACTTATTTGAATTATATTATCAACTTTAATTTATTATGACAACAAAAAACCATCGAAAAATTTTATTCAATGGTTTTTAGGCATTATTTCTCTACACATATCTTTTCTATTATGCTAATTGTTCTCGAAAATAAAGATTATTTTCCCGCCTTTTTAGCGGCTGTTTCAATCCATAATTAGCCCTAAGCCTAGTTTTCTTGAAAAGATTTCCCAAGAGAATACAACCATATTTATCAAACGCTTTCGGAATATTGGTTCTAATAACATTGATGTCCTCCCTCTTACATTTATTTATTGTATAATATCATTAGTAGAATATCATAGGAACGTACATTCCATTTATATACTATAATTACTAAACAATTTTTTTACTAACAGGAGGCTTATCATTGAATATAGATTTAAATAAAATTAACCTCGGTAGTATAGATGGAGAAAAAGAATCCTCCTATGAAAACTTCGATAGACTCTTTTATACTAAGAATAGTAAATACAATGAAATCATGCACCCTGAGAAATTTATTATTTCTGGAAGAAAGGGTACAGGAAAAACTATTCTTGCAAATTATATAGTTAAAAATCTCAGTACTCAAAAAAACACTGTATGTACGGTTTTTAATAAAGATGATTTTAAACTCCAAAAACTTATTGATTTAGATTATAGAGATTTAAAAAAAGATGAACTCTCACTATTTTGGAAATGGTTCTTTCTTTTACAAATTGCTCAAAGTTTACTCTCTACAAAAAGTTGGAGGTTTAAAAATCCTTTTTCCACTGAAAACAAATTACGTAAGTTTTTAAGTACTAAGTATCCCGACGACATATTTAAACTGATTAATTTTAACAAAAGTCGCTCCAAAAAATACAATGTAAAATCTCAATATAAAAAATCTCCTGCTCAGATTAATGGAGAAGCAGAAGATAGTTATTCTAAAAGTGAGCATTATGAACATAAAGAGTACTATGCTCTTCTTGCAAAACTCGAAGAACTAGTTTTTAATTCTCTAAAAAACAATTATGAGGCTTTTTTAATTTTCGATGACTTAGATGAGTTAGAGGAACAACTGACTGAAGATTCTTCATACTATAAATTGATTAAATCAATGATTGAGACTATTAATGATTTAAATATGAAACTTCAAAAACTTAATAAACAACATACAAAAATTGTTGTATTACTTCGTAGTGACATCTTAGAAGAAATACATGAGCATTCTAGCAACTCTAATAAAGTAGTGACATTAGGCGAAACAAAACTATATTGGATTGCCAAAAAATATAATCACCCTGCAGAACATATATTAATGGATTTAATACTCCATAAAATACGACAATCAGTTAGTGAATATTCTACATTAGACAATAGAGCACTCTATAAAAAACTCTTTCCTAAAAAGATTAATGATAAAGAGGTAGTAGATTATTTATTAGACTACAGTTTTGGTAGACCTAGAGATATTATTAGGTATCTCCAATTAATTATTGAAAGTAATCCTCTTGAAAAAACTTTTGAGCCATCTTATTTTAAAGATTGTGCCCAAAACTACTCTACGTGGTTTTATCATGAACTGATGAATGAAATTAGTATTAGGCCTAATAAAAACGAAATTATAGATGGTATATTATTAATAAAAAACCTAAAGAAACGAAATATGAAATATCAACAAATCGAGCAGTATTATGAGACCCATAAATCTGACTATCCTAACATCAAAAACTTAAAAGATGTATTAAAACAATTATTTAAAATTGGGGTTATCGGTAATTCATGGATCCACCGAAGAGATTCAAAAGGAGAACCTATATACTACTATTCATGGGGCTATCGAGACGATTCTACAAAAGACCCCAATTTCTCCCAGCACTTTGTTGTTCATTATGGCTTAAAAAAATATTTCTCATAAAAAAAGAAAAGCACCCGCAAATTGTGGGTGCTCTTCTTCTCATGGCTCATACGTCCATCAGTTGTACCGGGCTCATATGTCCCTATATATATTATGCAATATTTAACGATTCTTAGACATTACAATGTCGACTATTAGATATTAACATTCTAAAATTAAATTGTCAATTTCAATGTGTCCTTATTATAAAGTATCCCCTTTAAATATTCCATTTAAACTTTCTAGATCCTCATAAATTTAGAATTGTACGAAGAACGGGGCTTTCCAAAATTAATTCACTGCTCTGCTTTACCATCATTTGTGATACGGTTCACCCTTCATAATCCTAAAACTACGATAAATCTGCTCGACTAGCACGAGCTTCATGAGCTGGTGAGGAAGTGTCATCTTACCAAAAGATTGCTGCTCATCTGCACGCTTTAACACATCATCATGCAGACCGAGGGAGCCGCCGATGACGAAGGCGATTTTGCTTTTGCCGTAGGTCATGAGAGATTCGATATCAGCTGCCATTTGTTCGGAGGTTTTCATTTTGCCGTTGATGGCTAGGGCGATTACGTAGGCATCTGGACTGATTTTCGCTAGGATGCGTTCTCCCTCTTTTTTCTTGACGATGTCCATTTCAGCTTCACTTAGTTGTTCAGGTGCCTTTTCGTCTGGCACTTC
This sequence comes from Lysinibacillus sp. PWR01, assembly GCF_043359455.1. Taxonomy (NCBI): domain Bacteria; kingdom Bacillati; phylum Bacillota; class Bacilli; order Caryophanales; family Bacillaceae; genus Lysinibacillus; species Lysinibacillus sp. PWR01. The sequence continues at coordinate 37,592 of NZ_JBHERJ010000063.1, forward strand.
AATCAAATCCATTTTTGCATAGCCGCCAAGACGTTTTACGTACTCATCGATCCCCATTTTTAAGTACTTTTCTTTTAGTTTGCCGACTGATACAATCGTTATATTCACACGTTATCCACCTTTACAATTCATTTACAAACAAATTATCCACAAAAGTTATCAACATATCCACATGTCACTTCTATATATTGTGTAAAGTTATTTACTTGATACAATATATTCTGCTGGCTGTTCACAGTAGCTACACTTTGTGGATAACTTTTCACCCTCTTCGATTTTATCCATAATTGGGAACACTTTTTGCTCTGCTACAAACATGTCTAAAGCGTGATTTATATGGCTTTCACAGCTGTATTTTTCCATTTTTTGATGTCTCCTTATTTTCCGAAATTTCCACAAACTTATTCACAAATCAGTCTATGTTATCCACAATCTATTGTAACAAAGGAATGGCATGTATGGAAGAAGCGCCTTTTACTCACGATTTCCTGTGTAGTATTAGTATTCACAATTTTCTAGTTATCCACAATATTTCATAAAAGTATTTTCTCCATCCTCACAAAAAAGCGATGGAGATTGATTAAATCTCCACCGCTCTTCATATTCTTTACATTGTATTACCGTTTGTTAATGTTAGTGATAGTTCGACTAATTTACCTTGACGGTAAACTTTTAACGTTAATTTATCACCAATTTTTTTGTCATTATATAAATGTTTGCGTAAATCAATAGTTGTTTCGATTTTTTGACCATCCATTTCAACAATAACATCATATTGTTGGACTCCTGCTTTTGATGCTGCTGAGTTATTGATTACATCTGTTACCACAACACCCGTTGTCACTTCCGTAGGTAATTTTAATGTTTGTTGCTGATAGAATGATGGCACATCTGTTAAATCTGCTAAAGAAACTCCCATTGTTGGACGTTCCATTTTACCGTTTTTCTCTAATTCCTCAATAATTGGAATAGCTGAGTTAATAGGAATAGAGAAACCTAAACCTTCAACAGAGGATTCAGCAATTTTCATGGAGTTAATCCCTACTAATTCCCCAGCTAAGTTCACTAGTGCTCCACCACTATTCCCTGGGTTAATTGCTGCATCTGTTTGTAATACTTCTTGTTGCCAGTCTTCTGTCCCATCACCATTTAAGTCTACTGGTACAGAACGGTCTTTACCAGAAACAACACCTTTTGTAACAGAGCCATAGAAATCTAAGCCAAGTGGATTACCGATTGCTATAACTGTTTCGCCTTGTTTTAGCACATCAGAGTTACCGAAAGTTGCTACTGTTTTTACATTCTTTGAGCTTATTGAAATAACAGCAAGGTCTGTCCAAACGTCTAGACCTACTAATTGTGCAGGTTCTTTTGTTCCATCCGGCATTGTGACCTCTAACTGTTTTGCCCCTTCAATAACGTGGTTATTTGTGACAATAAAGGCTTTGTCACCTTCGATTTTATAAATAACACCTGATCCGCTTCCTGCCTCTTTTGTTGTCGTTGATGATGGACTCCAAAAGCCTCCGCTTGTGACTTCTTGAATGTTTGTGATGCCAACAACTGCGGGTGAGGCTTTATCAACTGCTGTTGTCACATCTGTCGTTATTTCTGTTGCTACTTGATTAATTGTTGGGTTATTTTTCTCTATATTACTTGATGTTGTCCCAGGCATTTGGTTGACAAGTCCCGGTAGCATAAGCCATACAAGTAAAGCACCTATAATGACGCCAATCAGACCACTAAAGAAATAGCCGCCTTTTCCTCCGCCACCTTTCTTTTTAAGACGCTTAGTCTGCATTTCTTGCTCCTCACGCTCTAGTCTTTCTTGAAGAGGTGATTTCGGTACTTCATCATTTTTTAAGAAATCACTGTTTTTATCATCATCTTGGAAATAGCTCATGTTCTTCATCCTTTCCTTTGATTGCTATTTGTTAATTGTTACCCTAATCTTACGATTCAAACATTAAAATCAGATGAAAAACAAATAAAATGGGCATAAAAATAGCTGCCCAATGCATTTTTTTAAATGCATTGAACAGCTTCAAGTTTTGCCTAAATAGCTTATGATTAAACTGTGACTAATTTTGTTGGTTCTTCTGCATCCGTATCATAAAGATGAACATGCTCACCAACAAGGATGCCACAAGATTGCAAAGTTTGTGCGACACTCATACGTGCTAGCTCTTTCATATTATTATCTTTACTTAAATGTGAAAGATAAATATTGGTCGTCTTATCAAATACAACCTCACTCATAGCGATCGCTGCATCCTCATTAGACACATGTCCTACATCGCTTAAAATACGACGTTTAATAGACCAAGGATACCGTCCCATTTGAAGCATATTGACATCATGATTACTTTCAAAGACAAAAGAATCTGCGCCGCGGATAATTCCTTTCATACGATCACTAACATAGCCCGTATCTGTAATAATGACTAGCTTGCGATCATTTTCATGAAAAGTGTAGAACATTGGATCTGCTGCATCGTGTGAAACGGCAAAGGATTCAACAGCTAAAGAACCAAAATGCTTCACTGTATCCATTTCAAATTCAAAACGTTGCTCAACAGGAATGTCACCCACAAGCCCGTCCATCGCCTGCCACGTTTTGGCGTTTGCGTAAATTGGTACATGATATTTTCGTGCCAGTACACCAATTCCTTTAATATGATCACTATGCTCATGTGTAACAAAGATACCACTGAGTTGCTTCATATTACGGTCGATTTTTGTAAAGAGTTGCTCCATCTTTTTCCCACTAAGACCCGCATCGACGATAAAAGCATGATCGTCATTCTCTACATAAATCGAATTCCCTGTACTGCCACTTGCTAAAACACTAAATCGCATTATTCAACTCCCCAGTCTTCTTCTTCGCTCTCTTGCTTGTCCTCCTGGATTTCGATGACTTTTCCTTCTACTGCATTCACAAAGTACTCCTCTTTTGTCCCATCAGATAATTTCACTTGAACTTCCCATGTTGGCACCAATACCTGTGTACGTGTCAATTTAACAAGCGTTGAGTAACCTAGTTTCATTTGTGTAATGCGCGAGTCTGGCTTGAGCGGTCCTTTTGCATACAAAGTTTGAATAATTTGAAGTGGTGGAATAACTGTTTCCTGCTGTTCCATTTCTTCAATATTATCAATCATTGTTTGTTCATACATTGTTACTTCGTTATTTGCATTCCATTTGATTTTTAATGAACCGCTATAATAGAACATTCGGTTGTTTGTCTTTTGGAAAAAAATCGCTACTCGTTCTTCGCGATCTACTTTCCATAAAGCATAAGATGCTCCTTCAATAATGTTTGCAAGGGCAAAATCTGTAAAGCTTGCATCATCACTCACATTACGTAATTTAATAGGCCTCATAAAAATAACACGTGCCTTTGTATTATTATCATCTTTAAATTTAATTTGTTGGTTGTTATTACTAAATTCAGCTGGTGTGAATTTATGCACTTGAGCTGTCATATACGAAGCAGATTCAATATTATTTGGTAATGTGCCATATGTAATATTGTCATCTTTTAAACGAGCTTCTATTGTTCTTTCACCAGGTACCTCAATATCTTTCGCTTCATTATAGCGATTGACATAAAGTGAATACAAGAAGATGTTAAGTATTAAAAAAACGAATATAAAAATAGATTTTGTTCTATTCCAATCCATTTTTAACACCTCCTAATACTTCAGGAGTCAGTTTAGTCCAGCTACCATTACGAATAACAAACCAACAAGGTTCGAATATAAATATATTCTGTTCTTGATTTTGTGTTAAATAATAGCCCAAGACAATTTCATCAATATCAGACAAAGGTATACTGTTAGCGCTTTTTAATCTCTCTGCGATCTCCGCACCAGATGCTAATTCTTTAATTTCTTTCTCTAATGATATATCCATATCCAATGAGAAGTATGGACGCTTATAATGGAAAATTCGACTATCTCCCCAAATCGTTGTCATTCGTGTAATGACATGATTGCTATAGACAGGGAAACCTTGCAGATACATTTGATAATCTATTTGATTTTTATTGGTATTGGATGAAGCATAGCGGAAATCTGCCGTAAATCCTCCATGCTCATTAATAAATTCAAAGCTATCCTTTAAAAGCTTGGAAGGCTCGACTCTAATACTACTTTCTGCAGCTGGATATACATAGTTTAATGATTTTAGATTTGTTTCTAAGGTCATTAATGACATACCATCTGTATATTTTTCAGAGGATGCACTTTCAACATTACGCTGCACAATATTTGGATCTGGGAATAACACATTTTTAAATAATTCTGGTGTAATATCCTCAATAAAGTACGTATATTTTACAGATTCAATATTACTGTTTGCCAGATAAAGAGATGTATAGCCCTCTCTCTCCACTTCTTTAAAAATCTCATATTTTTTTGCAGGCTCAATGACTTCCTGTATAAATTGATTCATGTTTGGCACACTGACATGTGAGCGGAATAATGATTGGTTATTGCCACTAATGTAATACAACATTAATTCTTTGCTATTATAATTACTCCAATCTATAATCATACGATTGAACGTTGTTTCTGGTAATTCCTTATCAGTGAACTGAAAAGTCGTGTTAAAAGCTGAAAAGGGAATCTCTCCGGTAAAAAAGATAGTCATCCGATGATCTGCACCAATAATTTGATTCACATAGTTTGCAGAAAGATTGTTGTTTACAGGCACTAAATCTAAAACATTCCAGCCTTTAAATACTTTCATCATATCTTTCATAGCTGCGTTAGAAACCGTACCTGTAAACTCTTCTTCAGAACGGAAAATAGCCTTGTATGGGCGAATAATATCCTCCATATCTTTTTGCGGCTTAATTAAAATTTCCTCTCCCTCTGTTTTTTCAATGTATTTATAATCAGGTGTATAAGTCCAAATTAAAAAGGTTAAGATCACACTCAGCATGACAAGTAGAAATAATACAACAGATTTAACCGGCTCTATATATTTCATTCCCACTCACCTGCCTCACCAAATTCATCTGCATCATATGGTAATGTGAAGAAAATTGTTGTACCCTGTCCTTCTTCACTTTCAGCCCAAATCTTACCACCGTGTGCTTCAATCATTTCCCGCGCAATAGCTAATCCCAAACCTGTTCCTCCCATAGAACGAGCACGAGCACGATCCACACGATAGAAGCGATCAAAAATACGACCAACGTTTTCTTTAGGAATACCCATGCCATCATCTGAAATCATGACCTTCAGCATGTCCTCTTGTCCAGTAAAGCCAAAGCGAATATTCCCACCATCTGGTGAATATTTAATAGCATTCGAAATGATATTATCAATGACTTGTGTGACCTTATCCGTATCAATTTCTACATAAAAGGATGTTTCAGGGAATAATCGTTCAAACTGTACTTTGTCAGACTTAGACATTTCAAATCGATCAATAATACGGTTAAAGAATGAATTAAATAAGACAATATCTTTATTCAACTCATAATCTGAACTATCCATTCTAGATAACTGCAATAAATCATTCACTAGACGGATCATACGCTCTGTTTCGGTTTGCGTTACATTTAAAAATGTAGGAGCAATATTTTCATCTTTCCATGCCCCATCTGCTAGTGCCTCTAAATAACTGCGCATTGTTGTTAATGGCGTTCTTAACTCATGTGATACATTCGATACAAATTCCCTACGATCCATTTCAATCTTTTCTTGCTCTGTTATATCGTGCAATACTGTAATCAGACCATTAATAAAGCCCGTCTCTTTTTGAATAACAGAGAAATTAGCACGAAGTATATAGGGTGCATCCGATGTACTGAAGTTTAAATTGACTGCATCATTCATATGGATTAAGTCTTCAAAGCTATATTCCTGATCAATCCCCAATACGGAGGCGATAGGACGCCCTAATGTAATATCTCTTGAAATATGCAGTAATTCTAGTGCAGGGTCATTGATTAGAATAATACGTCCCTTACGATCTGTTGCAATAACACCATCTGTCATATTACTCAGAACTGAATCTAGCTTACGGCGTTCAGCTTCTGTGGTCGATTGTGCTTCCTGTAAACGGTTGGTTAGATGATTAAAGGTGACGGCTAGCTGTCCGATTTCATCTGTACCATATACACGCACTTTCCGAGAATAGTTCCCCTTAGCCATTGCTTGAGCCTGCTTTCGCATATCAGCAATTGGCTGTGTAATCGTTCGTGCCACAAGAATACCTAAGAAGATGGTAATGACCAAGGACATTGCCGTACCACCAAGGAAAATCTGATTGATATCATTCATTTGTTCAAAAACGGATTCAATATTGGCTTCAATATAGAGTACACCAATGATTTCATCGTCTGGTCCTGCACCAGCACGAATGGGGTTCGCTAATACCCACACACGATTTCTCGTTTTATTGTCCAGCTTAATAATATCAAATAGTGTTTCAGCAGATATTGCTCGACGTACAAGATCCGTATTAGAGCGTTGGCCTATTAAATTTTGATTTTCAAGCTCAGATGTTGCAAGTATTCTTTGTCTATCATCAATAACACGGATTTCTAAAATATCACCATTCGAAACATCCCTTAAACCAGTAGAAAACTCCATAACAATTGACTTTAGGCTTTCCTCTAGTTTAGGCATGCTTTCATCGCGTTCCTTTAAAATTTCTTCACGAAGACTATATTGCATCAAGTCAACTCGCTGAAAAATGGAATCTTGGAAGTTGCTCTTCAAATTTCGTTCTAATTCACGAGCGAAATAGATACCGATAATTTGTAAAGCAAGTAATATTAATAAAATATAAATCAGCACTAGTTTGACATGAATCGATTTAAAGAAGCTCACTTTCTGCATTCCTATTACTCCTGTTCAGGATTTCGTAAATAATAACCTACACCACGTCGTGTGACAATCCAAGCTGGATGACTAGGATTATCCTCAATTTTTTCACGTAAACGGCGAATGGTTACATCAACAGTTCGTACGTCCCCAAAGTAATCATAGCCCCATACTGTTTGTAGTAAGTGCTCTCGTGTCATTACTTGTCCAATATGTTTCCCTAAATAATGAAGTAACTCAAATTCGCGATGTGTCAGTTCAATTGCCTCATCACGCTTCATTACTAAATAAGCATCTGGTTGAATAACAAGCGATCCTACGACAATCTCATTCGACTCTTCCTCAGCCTCTTCTGCTGCTGGAGCGACCACTTGTAAACGGCGCATATTGGCCTTCACACGCGCAATCAGCTCTCGTGTACTAAATGGCTTTGTGACATAATCATCTGCACCCATCTCTAAACCTAATACTTTATCAATCTCAGAGCCTTTAGCTGTTAGCATAATAATTGGGAAGTCGTATTTTTTACGAACCTCTCTACAAACTTCCATTCCGTCACGCTTTGGCAGCATAATATCTAAAAGCATTAAATCTGGTTGCTCTTCCTCTACTTTCTTTAATGCCTCATCACCATCATAGGCACAAATAACTTTATAGCCTTCTTTTATTAAATTAAATTGCAAAATATCTGCGATTGGTTTCTCATCGTCAACAACTAAAATTGTTTTGTTCATACATTCTCTCCCTTTCGCTTTTTATCTATTCTTAAACAATGTGTATTGGTAAATTCACTACTCTTAACTCTATCATGCTTTCGCATTCTATGCATTAATCGATATTCGATCCTTCTAATACTGTGACATAAAGCGATGTATTTCAACAATTATTTCTCGGGAAATAATAGAAAAAGACAGTCCATTATTTGGACTGCCTTCTATTCAACATGTTTATCGGCCTACATAAGATAACGGATTTTCTAATGAACCGTTCTTTTCAACTTCAAAATGCAAATGTGTACCTGTCGAATTTCCAGTGGAACCCATAATACCGATCACAGAACCTTTTTCCACTACTTGTCCTACTTCAACATTGATTGAAGATAGATGTCCATAAAGTGTTGTAAAACCATTATTGTGATTAATAACAATGCGATTACCATAGGTGCCAGAAGTGCCAGCTGCAACAACTACACCATTATCAGCAGCTAAAATATTATAGTTACTTGGTCGAGCGATATCAATACCACGATGGAAGGCTCCCCAACGTTCACCCATACCACTTGAAATATAGCCCCCGACTGCTGGCCATGCAAATTCACCAGTTCCACGTGAAGAAATAACCTTTGTACCGACTACTTCAATTTCATCTACTGGTTGTTGAAGGATTTTTTCCTCTAAGGCAACTTTTGATGTCTGCGTACCATTTTCAGATGTTAATGCATAGGTTGTTTCTTTTTTTCCATTAACACCTTCTTGCTTGATGACCTTTTCACCTTTATACATTGTAGGATCTTCTTCGACTACTTTTTTAAACGGAATGATATCCGCAACTTTCTTTTCCTTTTTTACTTCAAGTGTTACAAACGGCTTTGCCACAGTAACATTTAATTCTTGTCCAATTTGTAAAACTGTATCCACTGTAATATCAGAATTCAGAGCTAACAGTTCGCTTGTTGTTAAATTATGTTTTTTAGCAACCGACCCTAACACATCTCCAGATTGAATTTTATACGTTTCCTGCTCAAGATAGCCTGTCATTAAATATTTCACGGCTTGCTCAGGTGATACAATATCAGTTGGTGTAACTTTTTGTGATAATCCTGAAACTCCTTGTTTAAAAGAAACATCTAGAAGTCGGGACTCACCATTCTGTAATTCTGGTAGATTATTATTAGATTGTTGGTTTTTAGATAATTTCTCTAATTCTTGCTGAGAAACATATTGTAGCTTTAACATTTGAACCGTTTTTTCATAAGCTTCCGTATTCTTTAATGATACTACCGGTTTATGATTTACTAATAATGTAAAGGCATCAGATTTAGCTACTAAAGATTGCTTAAGTTTTGATAATGTTTCTGCATCTTTTGTTTCATTTGTAAATACTTGTTCTGGGATTATTTTAACAGCTGAGCTAGCATCAATGGATAAACCTTTGAATTGCTGACTTGCTACTTTTTCTTTTGATGCAATAATTTCTTGAATCGCTTTCTCATCAGACACTGCACCAATATATTCATTCCCTACATAAACGTGGTAAATTTTATTTAAGTTTTCTTTGTTATATTCCTTAGCAAATCCCATATTAATCGTTAGACTTGTCATTAAAACTACAATGATTGAAGCCTTTTTAAAAGAAGAAAAATTGTAGGTGAATCTATTGTTTTCTTCTTTTCTATTCCAAAACGAATTCATCAATAAAGCCCCTTCCAACTTTACCCTACTGTAGGATGATTTACCCACAAGGATTTTTTGCACCCCTATAATGTACCATAAAGAAAATGACGTTTGAACGATTTCGCTCTTTTGTAATGTAAATGTATTATTTATCTACTTATTGTTACATAGAATATATTTTATATAGTTTATAAATACTGTATTTTTATTCATATACTGGTTCTTAAAATACAATTTAAAAAATATCATGGGTATACTATTCTTTAATTTTTTTCAAGTGAATTTGGGCTTAACACTTTTTACTTTTTTAATATTCCGATAAAATGTATATAGAAGGTACACTATTTGATTGGAGCGATTAAATTGAGTGATTCACAAACCTCTGAGAACACAGCAAAAATGTTGAGACCTCAGAAAAATAGCATGCGGAAAGTTTTTGCAAGAATTGTTATGGTGTCGCTAGGTGCGATTATAATGGCATTGGGCTTAGAATTGTTTTTAGTACCTAACCACATTATGGATGGTGGAATCGTAGGTGTTTCCATTATCACATCTCATTTATTAAATTTACCCCTTGGTATTTTCATCTTCATTTTAAACTTACCTTTTATTTTTTTAGGCTATAAACAAATTGGTAAAACCTTCGCACTGTCGACAGGTCTAGGTATTACCGTACTCTCGTTCGCAACACTTGCCTTACATACTATCCATCCATTTACGGAAGACACATTATTGGCAACAGTTTTTGGAGGAATGATTTTAGGAGTTGGTGTCGGTATTGTCATTCGTTATGGAGGTTCATTGGATGGAACTGAAATATTAGCTATTTTATTTAATAGCAAGACACCTTTTTCAGTTGGAGAAATCATTATGTTCTTCAATGTCATTATTTTTACGGTGGCAGGTTTTATTTTTAATTGGGAACAAGCCATGTACTCCATCATTGCATACTATATTGCCTATAAAATGATTGATATTGTTATTCAAGGATTGGAAGAATCGAAATCTGTTTATATCATAAGTGATGACATTGATGAAATTGGACAAACTATTATGGATCGACTTGGTCGTGGCGTTACTTTCCTTCACGGAGAGGGAGCTTATACGGGGAATGACAAGAAAGTCATATTTACCGTTATTACTCGTTTAGAAGAGTCTAAATTGAAAACAATCGTCGCTGAAATAGATGACAATGCGTTTCTAGCCATCGGTAATATCGCCGAGGTAAAAGGTGGTCGCTTTAAGAAGAAGGATATTCACTAAAAAAGGGCATGCCGCATTTGGCACGCCCTTTTCATTTTATTTCATTATGCTTCCCAAACGTCCACTAACACGTTTGTTTGCTCACGTGCAGGTCCAACAGAGAAAGTAGCAATTTGAATGCCCGTTAGTTCGCTAATACGCTCCACATAGCGGCGTGCATTTTCAGGTAGCTCTTCTAAAGTTCGGCAGCTTGTTACATCCTCTGACCAGCCTGGAAGCTCTTCATAAATCGGTTCACATTGTTCAATAATATGAAGATTTGCTGGATATTCTGTAATTGTTTCACCTTTATAGTTATATGCTGTACAAATTTTTACTGTTTCTAAACCAGATAAAACATCGATAGAGTTAAGGGCAAGATGAGTAATGCCACTTACACGGCGTGAGTGACGAACAACGACTGTGTCGAACCAGCCTACACGACGTGGACGACCAGTTGTTGTACCGTATTCGCGACCTACCTCGCGAATTTGTTGACCCACTTCATCAAATAACTCTGTTGGGAAAGGACCATCTCCTACACGAGATGTATAGGCTTTGGATACACCTATAACACTTGTCACGCGTGATGGACCAACACCAGCGCCAATCGCTACTCCTCCTGCAACTGGATTTGAAGATGTTACATATGGATACGTACCTTGATCGACATCAAGTAAAATTCCTTGTGCACCTTCGAATAGCACTTTACCGCCTTCATCAAGGACATCATTTAAGATTTTAGATGTATCAGCGACATATTTTGCAATTTCTTGTCCATAACCATAGTATTCCTCGAAAATTTCTTCGAATGTTACCCCTTCAACTTCATAGAATTTCTCAAATAATTTATTTTTAATGGCTAAATTATGACGTAGTTTTTCTTCAAAGATTTCCTTATCAAGTAAGTCAGCCATACGAATCCCAATACGTGCTACTTTATCTTGATAACAAGGTCCAATTCCTTTACAAGTTGTGCCGATTTTATTGTCTCCGCGACTTTCTTCATCAGCTATATCTTGTTTAATATGATAAGGCAAAATAACATGTGCACGATTAGAAATACGTAGATTATCTGTATTAATACCGCGCTCTTGTAAACCTTTAAGCTCCGTTACCAGTGATTTTGGATTCACAACTAATCCATTACCAATTACTGAAGTTTTTTCTTTATAGAAGATCCCCGATGGAATTAAATGTAATTTATAAGTTTCACCATCAATTTTAATGGTATGTCCTGCATTATCTCCACCGGCAAAACGAGCGATGGCATCGGCTTTGTGCGAAAGGAAATCTGTAATTTTACCTTTTCCTTCGTCTCCCCACTGTGTTCCTACAACTACTACTGATGTCATAATCAGCACCTCCGTTAGATACCTTTGTATCTCAAATTTCAAGCCTCAATTATTGTAACAATGATAGAAACAACTCGTCAATAAAAAACAGTGAAAAAACACGAACATAAAATCAAAAAATCTGATTTAACGTTCGTGTTTAATAACAGAATGGTATGAATATTATCGAACATTCAGATTAATTCATTCTAAGGGTAATATTTCATTACGGATAGGCAACTTATCTGAATGACGAATAACATGACTAATCACGTGGCGGTGGTGGTGGCATTTGTGACCAATCCACATTAATGAATTTATTGAATTCTTTTTTAAAGGCAAGTGTAACGGTTCCTGTTGGACCATTACGTTGTTTCGCAATGATAATTTCGATCATATTTTTATTCTCAGATTCTTTATCGTAATAATCATCACGGTATAAAAACGCAACAATATCAGCATCTTGCTCAATACTTCCCGATTCACGTAAGTCACTCATCATTGGCCGTTTATCTTGTCGCTGCTCAACTCCACGAGATAACTGTGATAAAGCAATAACAGGTACCTTTAATTCACGGGCTAATCCCTTTAAGGAACGTGAAATCTCTGATACCTCTTGCTGACGGTTTTCTCCTGGCTTGCCACTACCCTGAATCAACTGTAAATAATCGATTAAGATCATTCCTAGTCCATTTTCCTGTGCTAAACGACGACATTTTGCACGAATTTCATTGATACGTACACCAGGTGTATCATCAATAAAAATCCCTGAATTCGATAAACTACCCATTGCCATAGTTAGTTTACCCCAATCTTCTGTAGTTAAAGCACCTGTACGTAAAACTTGTGCATCTATATTTCCCTCTGCACAAAGCATACGCATTACCAGTTGCTCTGCACCCATCTCTAAAGAAAAGATTGCTACATTTTCACGTGCTTGTACGGCAACACTTTGCGCAACATTCAATGCAAAGGCCGTTTTCCCTACAGATGGACGTGCAGCAACAATGATTAAGTCGTTGCGCTGAAAGCCAGCAGTAATGTTATCTAAATCACGGAAGCCAGTTGGTATACCCGTTACTTCTCCCTTTTGTGATTGAAGTTGCTCAATATTATCGAAAGTTTCCACTAGCACATCTTTAACATGCTTAAAGTCTCCTGCATTCTTACGATTGGCAACCTCCATCATTTTCTTCTCTGCCTCACCTAATAATGCCTCTACTTCGTCTTCACGCGTATAGCCGTCCTCGACGATTTTCGTAGCGACCCGAATCAATCGACGTAAGAGGGCCTTTTCCTCAACGATTTTGGCATAATGGGCGACATTGGCAGCTGTAGGGACAGCATTGGCGAGCTCTAGTAAATAAGAAAGCCCGCCAACGTCCTCAATCTCTTTTTTAGCTGATAATTCTTCAGTAACTGTTACAACATCTATCGCTTTTCCTTGATCACTCAAGCGCAACATCGTTTCGAAAATTTTCTTATGGGCATTTAAATAAAAATCATCTGCCAATAAAATTTCTGATGCTGTTATTAATGCTTGTGGCTCAAGGAAGATAGCACCGATAACCGATTGTTCCGCCTCCCGGTTATGCGGTGGAACGCGGTCCATCATCGGTTCACTCATGGATCGTCGCTCCTTATTCTTCCGTTACATGTACTTTTAACGTTGCTGATACTTCATGATGTAGTTTTACAGGAACATTTGTAAAGCCAAGTGAACGAATTCCATCAGGTAAAGTCATTTTACGTTTATCAATTTTAATGCCATGCACTTTTTGTAATGCATCAGCAATTTGCTTTGTAGATACTGAGCCAAATAAGCGGCCACCTTCACCTGATTTTGCTTTTAGCTCAACTGTTAGTGCTTCTACTTTTTCCTTTAATGCTTGTGCTTCAGCTAATTCAGCAGCTGCATTTTTGGCCTCTAATTTTTTTTGCCCATCTAATTGGCTTAAAGCTTGCGCATTTGCTTCCGCTGCATAGCCATTCTTAATTAGGAAATTTTGTGCATAGCCATCAGCTACATTTTTAATTTCACCTTTTTTTCCTTTTCCTTTAACGTCTTTTAAAAATACTACTTTCATTAGTCAGAACTCCCTTCAAAGACCTCATTTATGGCCTCTTCTAAATGTTTTTTCACACCATCAATGGATTTAGCATCTATTTGGCAGGCAGCATTTGTTAAATGTCCACCGCCGCCGAGCCTCTCCATAATTAGCTGTACATTGACCTCGCCAAGTGAGCGTGCACTTATACCAATTTTTCCATCTGCCCGATGCGCAATGACAAATGATGCACTAACATCCTTCATCGTTAGTAATATATCTGCTGTTTGCGCAATTAAGACAGAGTCATACACTTTTGATTCTTCACCTACAGCAACAGCTACTCCAGGTTTTACGAACTTAACTGTTTGCACAATTTTGGAGCGCTCTATATATGTGTCCACGTCCTCCTTTAAGAGACGTTGGACCAACACTGTATCTGCACCATTTGTTCGTAAATAAGAAGCAGCTTCAAATGTACGTGCTCCTGTTCGAAGTGTAAAGCTTTTGGTATCAACAATAATACCTGCCAGCAATGCAGTAGCTTCTAGCATATTGATCTTTGCACGCTTCGGCTGATATTCTAGTAACTCTGTCACTAGCTCAGCTGTGGACGACGCATATGGCTCCATATAAACAAGTGTAGGATTTTCGATAAAGTCCTCACTTCGACGATGATGGTCGATTACAACCACCTTTTCAGCTAATTTCAATAGGTGTGCATCAATTACTAAATTCGGTTTATGTGTATCAACAATAACGAGCAACGATTTCTCAGTCATTTTACCAGCGGCTTCCTCTGGTGTAAGGAAATTTTCATAGAAATCTGATTTACTCTCTATTTCATTCATTAATCGTGTAACGCTACCATTTAATTCATCAAAATTGATGATGACATAGCCCTTTACATCATTCATTTGAGCCATTTTCCGTACACCTACAGACGCACCAATGGAGTCCATGTCAGGATTTTTATGTCCCATAACAAACACTTGGTCACTGTCTTGAATTAAATCGCGTAATGCATGTGAAATAACGCGCGCTCTAACACGTGTACGTTTTTCAACTGGATTTGTTTTTCCACCATAGAATTTAAGTTTTCCAGTAGGTTGCTTTATTGCCACTTGGTCACCACCCCGTCCTAAAACAAGATCTAGACTTGATTGTGCCAACTCACCAAGCTCAACTAATGAGGATGATCCAGCTCCTACCCCAATACTTAATGTTAACGATAAATTCTTTTGAGCTGTTTTTTCACGAATGGTATCTAAAATAGCAAATTTTTTCTTTTCCAGCTCCGTTAAAATGGATTCATTTAATACTGCTAGGAAACGATCGGATGATATTCGTTTGACAAACACACCATGCTCGGCAGCCCATTCATTGACAATTGAAGTAACCATTGTGTTAGTTAAACTACGTGGTTGATCGTCCATGGCTTGCGTGATTTCATCGTAATTATCGACAAACAATATAGCGATTACTGTACGGTCTGCAAAGTATTGCTTTTCAATGGCAATCTGTTCAGTTATATCAAAGAAATACAGTAGTCGTTCCTCTTTTTTATAATAAACCCGATATTTCCGATCACGTAATGTAATCGTAGCCTCATTTGTTTCCTCGGTCTTCATTAACACGTAGATATCATCGGATATATTGACAATACCTTCACCCACTAATGATTCCACATTAAGGATACCTTGCATATATGGATTAGACCATTCTATTTCATATTGCTCATTAACCAGAAGTATCCCGATCGGCATTTCAAGCAATGCCTCTTCCCCTACTTTTTTCATACGGAAGGAAATAGATTCAATATGCTTTTCCGTTTCCTCATAAGCTATCTTTTCTACCTTCCATGTGTAGGTCATCAGTAAAACAAAACCTACACCATAACCGATACCTATCCCGATATTCCAAATACATAGAAGCACGAACGTCACAGTTCCAAATATGGAAAGAACAAAAAGCGGATAGCGAATTGGTCGTTTTCTAAAAGTCCCCATTACAATCAGCCCCTTATTCTTTAGTCTTCCCCTTTACAAGTGAACGTACGTCAAAACCTAAATCAACAATACCGAGTAAGATCATGAAGGATGATAAAGGAATTGCTAACAAAGTAGCTACCCATTTAACACCGTTTGGCATCCCTTTTTTAGAAATAAAATAATGGATAAAAGATATTCCTTGTAGAATGAGTAACAACCATAAAATATAAGAAACATTTAATACAATGATATCTAGCGTAGAACCAGCCTCTGGACGCATGAATAAATTAATGCATAAAACAATCATGTAATACCATAAAATAGAGCGTGGTAATCTCATATTTTGGAACGGAGCAAATTTAGGAACATCTACTCCTAGTCGTTTTAGAGCTGGTAAATTTACTGTAATGATAATAAATGCAGCAAAAAATGCTGAGATTGTTATCGTTGCAGGCATAGTCAGTTCAATTGTTTTAAACATCGCCTCAAGCTGTTCTGGATTTATGGCTACTTGACCTGTTACATTCTTTGCAAATTCATTAGATTGCTCATAATTTTTACGCGCCATCTCTAAACTCATGTTAATGAAGTCAATTCCTGAAAGCTTTACATAGGCAATATAAACAATTGCCATCGAGATAAGATTAGCAATCCCCATGGACATAAATAAATAAAGCTTACTCTTCTTCAGATAAATGGCGTTACCCATAACGACACCTAATAACCCTAAAATAAAGGCAAATGGCAGCATGGATATTCCACTCGTTATAGTGGTTAGGATACAGCCTACTATTGCTACGAGTATTGATGTGGAACGCTTGTAATTTGCGCTATACCAAGCAATCGGTAGTGGAGCGAATAATAAAGCTACTATAAAGATGAATGGTACATATGCAGAAATTAACATTAAAATTGTAAAAAGTGCAACCATCATTGAGCCTTGTACAAGCGCTTTTGTTTGATTATTCGGCATTGAAAACCTTCCTTTTTTTCAGTCAAACTTACTACCCTTTATTGTACCATTTTTTCATAGTATTGAACAAAAATCACTTAGATCACTATGTACATTGTCATTATTTTTTCAATTTTAATTCAGACTTTTACCTAAGTGGTTGATAATTTCCTTTTTAACCATAACAAAAAACCAGCATACCCGATACGAATATCGTAATATGCTGGTTTTTAAAATTGATGTAAGGTCAGTTACCTTACCATCATCAATCTTATTTGTCTTCTGCTACGAATGGAAGTAATCCCATAATACGAGATACTTTGATAGCTGAAGTTAATTTACGTTGGTACTTAGCGCTAGTGCCAGTTACGCGACGTGGTAAAATTTTACCGCGTTTAGAGATGAATTTTTTTAATAAATCTACATCTTTATAGTCGATATGCGTAATGTTATTAGCGGTTATTTGGCATGCCCAAATTTAGTATAAAATGAACTATTTTTATTTTCCATTAATAAATATTGACAAACTATTGGATGGTTTAGTTGGAGAAAAGTTTCTACATATTTTATAAAATATAAATATACGTACTAATTAACTTTCTAAATCCTACATAAATTCCGTAGCCAACAATACTACCAAGAGTAATAAGTATCCTCGCCAATGTTTGGTTTCTAATCTATCCTGTAGATTTTTCTACTAGTTCTTCTTTTCTCCAGTTAACTTAGTTCTTTGTACATTAGTATTATCATCTCGATTATTTTAATTTAGCTTTAATGAAATAGATTTTGATTCGATAGAATTTGATTCTTGAGTTACAATAATATCTTGTTGTTCAGACTTTCCATCTGTATATTTTATAATTACTTTGATTATTATGTCATCATCTATTACCAAATTACCATCATGATGAATTACAAATGAATATTTATATTTATCCTGTTCATTATACTTAACTGTATAGGTATTTCCAATGTCCTTTGTAGCAGAATATATATCTGAACCAGGCGAATTTCCAATGGTGACTATCTTTTCTGACAATAACCAGTCTTTGTCTGCATATTCTTTAGCTGTTAGTATAACATCCTCTAAAAACTTGCCTTTGTTAATGGTATAAGTAATTGAGTCGATATGTTCTCCACTTATATTTAGCATAATATTTGTAAAAATTAAACCACCTGTATCACCAGTTCGATCAATTGTAATACCTCTAGTTTCAGTTGATAATTCAAAAGTGGCTTTATCTGATGAAAGTTTGGTATTAGACTGATTCCCATCATTACTCAATGCATAAGCTGTGATTGCAAAATTTGCGCCTTGAAAGTTTCCATTCTTATTGAAAAGTGGAATGCCTATCATAATTGACAATAGGATTCCAAATGCACAAGCTACAGAAATCCACCTTTTAAAATTTAATTGTCCCGATTTTTTCTTTTTAATAATATTACTATTCTCTTTCAGGCGATTTTTCATAGTTTTTGACATTTCAATAGAATTAACCGCTTCTTTAATTTTATCAAAGTTCATCATTCATTCTCCTTTCGATATCTTTCTCGAATAAGCTCTCTTCCACGTTGTAATCGCTTTTTAACTGCTGAAGTAGTAATGGCAAGTATTTTTGCTATTTCATCTACTTTATAGCCCTCTACATAATGAAGTAACAATACAATCTTATGTTTATTTGGCAATCTCATAAGATGTTCGATTAAATCATAGTTTTCATCATCCTTACAATATAGTTGCAAATCATTGATATCCATATGTTTACGAATAATATTGTACCTTCTCATATTCTTGCAGCGATTTGTAGCAATAGTAATCAACCATGCTTTCTCATGTTCTGAATCGTTAAATGGTGTAGATTTAGTTAGATAGGTAATAAAAGTATCTTGTACGACATCCTCTGCATCATTCTCATTACATAGAATAACGAGACACATTCTAAAAAGCATATTTCCATATTTATCAACAATTCGTTCTATATCTAGTTCGTTCGACCAAACTAATTGTTGCAACATCCATCAACTCCTTTCACTTATAACACACATGAAGATACCATTTGGTGACATTTTATATAAAATAATTTTAGAAAATAATCTTACCTAAAAACTGATCAGTGCTTATAATTGAAAAAATATTTTCCAATAGTCTTATATCAGAATCTAACCTTATTAAATTGTGTAATTCGTTTGCAAAGTAGATAAGAATATCGATTTTAGGTACCTATCGTTGAAGATTTTTACTTAAACTAAAGAGGTAGTTTAATTTAACAAAAATCAGTTTGATTGGTAATGTAATACAATGCATTGAAATAATAATGTAAAGTGGAATAAGTTTTTTTACTTTTTTGACCAATCAGGGATTTAGAGGTGATTAGTGATGACACTCAAATGGTTATGGATATTAGTTATTACGTTTAGCTTACTAGAATGGATTTCAATCCCATTCATAGGAGCATTTTCAGGAAAACTATATCAATTAGTTGATGGTATATTAATAATTGCGTTTATTATTTACCCATTATTTTTCATTACTTCTCTTTTACTATTACAAAAGGGAATTAAAAAAATTGGTGCAGTAATTTTGCTTATTCCATTAATCGTGTATGCACCCTTGCTAATAGATCTTCAACCGTTGCTTAAATAATGTGTTACTAATTGAATTAACAGGTGATTTAGTTTAAGAAGAAATATGCTTATGATCTTCCACAATCGGGTGCGTTTGTGGAATAATCCTAACTTTCCTTTATAGCAACAATCTTTGAGAAAACAGTATAAATAAAAAAAGCACAACAAAGGTTATGAAAACCTTGTTGTGCTTTTATTAATAAATAAATTTTATTTATCTTCAGCAACGAATGGAAGTAATCCCATAATACGAGATACTTTGATAGCTGAAGTTAATTTACGTTGGTACTTTGCACTTGTGCCAGTTACGCGACGTGGTAAAATTTTACCGCGTTCAGAGATGAATTTCTTTAAAAGATCTACATCTTTGTAATCGATATGCGTAATATTGTTTGAAGTGAAGTAGCAAACTTTACGGCGTTTGCGGCCTCCGCGACGTGGTGCCATAGTGTGTCTCCTCCTTATCAGATTGTAGTATTTAAAGATTACACATATGTCTTATAATAAACCACCGTAATACTATATTTTTCAATAAATTACACAGTAAGTTTAAGCACTGTAAATAACCTTTAATTTTTAGATGAAAACCTTGTCTAAGATTACACACAGTAACTCTTTAGAAAGGCCAATTTAACAAGCTTTCTAAGAAAATCCCAGATTACTCATTCTAAGTTTCTCAAAATGGAAGATCATCCTCTGATACTTCTATTGGTCCTTTGCTATTCGCAAATGGATCCTCATCTACACGTGTATAATTCGGCTGATTCATAGGTGGTTGATTTTGCTGATAAGCATCGCCGCCATAGGAACCCTGCCCTGGCATAGCGCCACCAAACTGTTGTTGTGGTTGACCACCGCCATATGACGGTTGGTTATTACCGTAAGTTTGTCCACCACCATATTGAGGAGCAGGAGCACCGCTACCATTACGGGGTTCTAAAAACTGTACGCTATCCGCCACGACATCTGTTGTGTATACTCGCTTACCGTCTTGTCCTTCATAACTGCCTGTCTGGATACGACCTTCTACCCCAATTAAACTCCCTTTTCGCATGAAGTTCGCTAGGTTTTCAGCCTGTTTTCGCCAGGCAACACAGCTAATGAAATCAGCTTCGCGTTCACCTTGTTGATTTGAGAATGCACGGTTTACAGCTACTGTAAATCTTGTAGACGCAACTCCATTCGGTGTATAACGTAGCTCAGGATCTTTTGTTAGTCTTCCAACTAATACGACACGGTTTATCATCAGAATACAACCTCCTTTTCAGCATTTTGTAAAAATTTAATAATTAAGCTTCTTGGCGAACTGCAATGTGGCGAATGATGTCTTCGCTGATGTTAGCAAGACGTGTATACTCGTTGATTGCATCTGAAGTAGCGTTTACTTTTACGATTTGGTAGTAACCTTCGCGGAAGTCTTGAATTTCATAAGCTAAGCGGCGTTTGCCCCACTCTTTTGATTCGATGACTTCTGCACCGTTAGAAGTTAAGATTTCGTTGAAACGTTCAACTAAAGCTTTCTTCGCTTCGTCTTCAATGTTCGGACGTACGATGTACATTAATTCGTATTTTCTCATCTGTTTACACCTCCTTATGGACTTAGGCTCTCCTATTTAAGGGAGCAAGGAGCAAGTAATTAATTATTACTCACATCAATGAATTGTAACATATAGGTACATGTCTTTCAAGTCACAAACTAATAATTCATTATATAATAACAGTATATTTCAATTATCTATGAAAGGAGTGCCTTCATGTTCACCAATGATGAGGAACCTATCGTTATCGAATTAGATTTAAAAAAATTAATGATCGACAATTTTGTCATTACAAGTGGTCTTGTCATATTATTTATAGCCATTCAATATATTTGCTTTAAAGATTTTCATTTTTCTTTTTGGAATATGGTTGGTGGCACAGCACTATTTGTCGTACTGTATATAATTTTTATTATCCTACATGAGGCTTTTCATTTAATTGGCTTTATGATTTTTGGCAAAGTGCCCTATAAAGCTTTGAAATATGGCGTAAATTTAGAGTTGGGCATTGCCTATGCAACTACTGAGCAACCTCTCTACAATCATGCTATGAAAAAGGCTCTATTACTGCCATTCTGGACAACTGGTGTACTCCCAACTATCATTGGGTTTTATCTTAACAGCACCGTTTTAATCTTGATAGGGGCGGTGTTAATAGCCGGTGCCGTAGGTGATTTTGCCATGTATAAAGAACTACGGAAATATCCGAGAAATGCTATCGTACAGGATGATCCCAAATTACCCAAGCTGTATGTTTATACATCAAAGAAAAAGGATGCCCAGTAAAGTAAGACTACATAAACATATAGAATCTGTAGATTAAAATGAATAGCTACAGATTCTATTTATACTTTAAGGAGTTAAAAATCCATGCTGGGCTGCTGTATATAAATTTCTCCAAATTCGATTAATCGTGGATGTTTCTGTAATAGCATCCATACCGAGACTGCGTATTAAATTATTCGCTATCTCTAAGCAAGCAGCAGCTATATCCTTAGTCATTTGGGTAAATTGTGATAATTCATCTTCTGTTAATTCATCACCTATTTGATGCTTTTGCCAATAGACAGATAATGTTGCGAAGAACTGCTCCTCACATTGCTTGAAACGTTTCTGCTGCTGCATCCATAAAAATTGTAAGGCTCCAATTCGTTCAGTTCTGCTTATATCATCATTTCGTTGCTTCATTAAAGCAAAAGCTTCTTCTAAAAAATTCTCTGTAATCCCAAGACAAACACCTAAAAAGGAAGCCTCCGCAAAAGTGGTGAATGGAAAGCTATGCACTGAATTGCCATAATCATTTCTGATTGTACCTAATTGAAAAGTAGCTTCCTGAGGCACCCAAACGTTGTTTACACGGATTGTATGACTTGCTGTTGCCTTCAAACCCATTGCAGACCAATCATTCAAAATCTCAACATCTTGTGGATTCACTGAGCAGCTAATAATTTTTTCTGTTTTGATACCATCTTCTTCAATTAAGCAATTCATCGTAAATGTCGAAGCATAATTAGAACCACTACAATACTTCCATTGCCCTGTTACATAGTAGCCACCAGCTGTTTTGACAGCTATACCCGTTGGATATCCACTACCTGCTATAACTGCTTCTTTAGGAGAATAGATTTTTTCACAGATTTCCTGACTGAATGTTGGAATAAATGCATTTCCACCTGTACCAATCGTAATGAGCCACCCAAAATTGCCATCAAGTGCAGACATCTGCTGGAATACCTTTACACCTTCTACTAAATCTAAATCCTTACCACCTAATTCTCTTGAAGTGAACAATTTGAATAGTTGTTGTTCATAAATATAATCTAAGACATCTTGTGGCAGCATCCCCAATTGCTCAAACTCTAACCCACGTTCCTTAATTTGCATAACATTCATTCAAAGGTTGCCTCCATACACTAAAAATTCTGATAACTATGCAATCGAAAAAGGGCAACCATATAGATTGCCCATGTTAGTTTTTATACATTAAAGCGGAATAACATAATATCGCCATCTTGTACTTCATATTCTTTACCTTCAAGACGTACTTTACCAGCTTCCTTAGCTGCTGCTTGAGAACCTGCCTCTAGTAGATCATCATATGCAACTGTTTCTGCACGAATAAAGCCGCGCTCAAAGTCAGTATGAATGATACCTGCACATTGTGGTGCCTTCATTCCTTTACGGAACGTCCAGGCACGTACCTCTTGTACACCTGCAGTAAAATACGTAGCTAATCCTAATAAATCATAAGAAGTACGAATTAATTGATCTAAACCAGATTCTTTAATCCCTAATTCTTCTAAGAACATAGCTTTTTCTTCATCATCAAGCTCAGAAATTTCTTCTTCGATTTTAGCACAAATTGTAATAACTTGAGCACCTTCAGCCGATGCATACTCACGTACTTTTTTCACATACTCGTTGTTGTCAGCATCTGCTACTTCATCTTCTGAAACGTTTGCTACATAAAGCATTGGTTTAATTGTTAGCAAATGAAGACCTTTAATTACCTTTAATTCATCATCTGATAGCTCAGCTGCACGAGCTGGTTTACCGTTTTCTAGTTGCTCTTTAATTTTTAGAAGTACTGGCTCTTCGATCATAGCCTCTTTATCTTTTTGTTTCGCCATTTTGCTAACTCGTTGTAAACGTTTATCTACAGATTCTAAGTCAGCTAGCGCAAGCTCTAGATTAATAACTTCAATATCATCAATTGGATCTACTGCACCGGAAACGTGCGTAATGTTTTCGTCTACAAAACAACGTACTACCTGACAAATTGCATCTACTTCACGAATATGAGCTAGGAATTTATTTCCTAATCCTTCACCCTTGGAAGCACCTTTAACAATTCCAGCGATATCTGTAAATTCAAATGCAGTTGGTACAGTTTTTTTCGGTACAACTAATTCTGTTAATTTATCTAAACGTGCATCAGGTACTTCAACGATACCAACATTCGGATCAATCGTTGCGAATGGATAGTTTGCAGCCAATGCGCCCGCTTTTGTTATTGCGTTAAATAATGTCGATTTTCCAACGTTAGGTAAACCAACGATTCCAGCTGTTAATGCCATGAATGGACACAACCTTTCTATACTCAGTTCAAATTTTCTCTCATATAACCTTATCTATTATATTGATTCACTCAGAAAAAGTCTAATATGCCTGATGTTACGACTCATTCGCAGAAAATAAAACCTTTTTCATTTTTTTCTCAAATTCACGACGTGGAATCATGACACTATGCTGACATCCTTCGCATTTGATACGTACATCCGCCCCCATACGAATAATTTTCCATTTATTAGTACCGCATGGGTGTTGTTTTTTCATTTCAACAATATCATTTAAACCAAATTTCTTTGTCTCCATCTTACTCACTTCTCCCCTCATCTTTGCCATAGAACATCATTTTTGGATAGGCCATTGGTATATTATTTTCTTCAAAGAGTTTCGTAATATCGCGACGAATGATACGTGCTACTCCATATTGTTGCTGTGGTAAGGTTTCAGCAGCTATACGAATGGTTACTTCTGTCCCTTTAACATTTTGCACACCTAGAAATACTGGAGCGGCAATTAATTCTTTATGCATCTTAGGCAATGTCTCTAAATACTTATTAATAACCCCTTCTGCTTTTTCAAAATCAGCATCTGTGGCCATTTGTAAATCTATAAAAATTTTGGAGTTGTTAACAGAATAGTTGACGACTTCGCCAATGGCACCATTGGGAATGATGAACTGTTCACCAGTAGCACCATTAATTTTTGTTGTACGTAAGCCAATTTCTACAACCGTACCTTCTGCAGCATTTATTTTTATATAATCACCTACACCAAACTGGTCTTCAAAAATAATAAAAAATCCAGTAATAACATCCTTTACTAAGCTTTGAGCACCAAAACCTATTGCTAAACCAACGATCCCTGCACCCGCTAATAAACCTGCTACCTTTATATTTAAGGAAGAAAGAATACCAATGATTGCAGAGAAATAAACAACATAGGAAATCACACTTTGTAATAATCTTGAAATTGTTCGTTGGCGTCGCTCTGAGTGGCTTAATGGTGAACGCATACGGATTAAAAACACTTTTTTAATAAATTTTTTACCTAGTCTTACCGCTATCCATGAAGCTAATAGAATGAGCACAATTTCTATAGATGCATCAATAACATGTTCCCAAAGATCCTCAGATGTGAGCTTATCCCAGTATTTCTCCATTAATTTTTTATTCTTTTCCATCATTACCACCTCTTGAATAACTTGCTAAAAATTTGCGTATACTGCATAAAAATTGAGCACTTCTAAAAATAAAAAGAAAGTGAGTTTTTTTATGAATACTATACCAAATTTGTTACTACCTTATTCCCTTCATCACGAGAGTAAAAATGCTGTTTGGCAATTAAGTACATTATTTTTAGAACATATACCGTTTCATCATGAAAGACTAATTTTTTGTTGTATTGGCAGTGATCGTTGTACGGGTGATACACTTGGGCCATTAACTGGTAGTTTCTTAAAAAAATCTGTTAGCTTTCCTTATGAAATTGTAGGATCCTTAGAAGATCCTTTACATGCTCTAAACCTAGATTCTACAATGCAACAGCTACACAATCATACTACAAAACCATTCATTATTGCGATTGATGCCTGTCTTGGCAGTGAGCAAAATGTTGGTCATATTTCCGTTCAAAGTGGACCGATATTCCCTGGAAAAGCTGTAAAAAAAGAATTACCCCCAATTGGAGACATTTCCGTGAAAGGAATCGTCAATATTGGAGGCTTTATGGAAATGCTTGTTTTACAAAACACAAGACTTCATATTTCTTATGCAATGGCTGAAAAGCTTTCAAGAGCATTATTACTGGCTGCTCATCGTTATTCACTAAAAAGTGTAGAAGATAGCCACCATAATACCAACAATGACGATACCTGGCAACAAGTTAGCAGCTTTGATCTTAGCTAAGCCTGCAATGTTTAACCCTATTGCCATAATCATAACCCCGCCAACAGCCGTCATTTCTGTAATGAACATTTGTAGTGCGGCATCAGGGATAAAGGAACTTATAACACCTGCAAAAAGTGCTATTAATCCTTGATAAACAAAGACAGGTACAGCGGATAGCAATACACCTATACCTAATGTGGATGCTAGAATTATGGATGTAAATCCATCTATTAATCCTTTTGTAATGAGTACATTATGATCATTACGAAGACCACTATCGAGTGCACCGATAACAGCCATTGAGCCAACAACAAAAATTAGGGAAGCAGTAACAAAGCCCTCTGCTATACTAATTTGATTTTGGCCATCCCGTTTTGTACGAAATAAACTCTCTACCCATTTACCAAGACGATTCATTTGCTTATCTAAATCTAACCACTCACCTATTACTGTACCTACCACTAAACTTACTACCAATATAATAAAATTATCACTTTCAAAGCCCATTTTTATCCCTAATAATGTGACGGCTAAACCAATAATAGATAGGACCGTAGACTTCATAGATTCAGGGATATTTTTAAAAATGCGCCCTACTAATGCTCCTGCTACAATTAACACAGCATTTATCAAAGCTCCTAGTAATACCACACTTAAGCCTTCTTTCTCTCTAAAAAATAGAGAGCGCCTGTTTGCTTGGCGCTCTGATTAAGTTATAGAAATATTATTTTATTCTTCCTGTATGTTTAATATTTCCAATATACGTTCTAAATCATCTTCAGAATAAAATTCAATTTCAATTTTCCCTTTATTATTTGTTTTTTTAATTTGAACATTTGTGCCAAAGTAATCACGTAATTGTGACTCCTTTGCACTTACAAAGATATCTTTTTTCTTAGGCGGGATTGTTTCACGTGAAACTTCTTCATTTAAGTTTTGCACTAATAATTCAACTTGACGTACATTCAATCCTAAACTTATTACCTTATTGGCCACTTCTGATATTCTTCTTTTATTTTTTAAGCCGAGTAAGGCTCGTCCCTGCCCCATCGATAATGTTCCATCATTCATCAATTTACGTACATCTTCTGGTAAAGCAAGTAGCCGAACATGATTTGCAATATGTGGTCTACTTTTTCCTAATCGCTTCGATAACTCTTCCTGTGTTAAATGTAAGTTTTCCATTAAACTCTGATAGGCTTCAGCTTCTTCAATTACAGTTAAATCCTCACGTTGGAGGTTTTCTAGAATAGCTAGCTCCATCATTTGTGCATCTGATAACTCTTTTATAATAACAGGAATAACCTCTAGGCCTGCTAATAGGCACGCTCTGTAACGACGTTCTCCAGCAACAATTTCAAACTTGCGTGCTTTTTTACGCACGGCAATCGGCTGCAAAATCCCATGTTCTTTGATAGAATCTGCTAATTCTTGTAAACTCTCTTCATCGAAAATTTTACGAGGCTGAAATGGGTTCGCAACAATTAAATCTAATAGGATTTCTTCCACTTGCCCACTGTGTTCTAAAGACTCTCCTGGAAATAATGCACCAATACCCTTTCCTAGACCTTTAGCCATTTTTAATCACTTCCCTCGCCATCTCTAAATAAACTTCTGCACCTCTAGATTTTGCATCATAAGTGATGATTGGTTGACCATGACTTGGTGCCTCACTTAATCGCACATTACGAGGAATTATTGTTTTATATACTTTATCTTGGAAATATTTTTTCACTTCATCAATAACTTGCAAGCCTAAATTCGTGCGTGCATCTAGCATTGTTAATAAAACGCCATCAATGTAAAGCTGTTGATTCAAATGCTTTTGAACGAGGCGAACTGTTGATAATAATTGACTTAACCCTTCCAATGCATAATATTCACATTGTACAGGGATAATGAGCGCATCTGAAGCTGTTAAGGCGTTGATTGTTAAAAGCCCTAAAGATGGTGGACAGTCAATAATTATATAATCGAAATCTTCTTTCACATTTTGTAGAGCATGTTTTAAACGTACTTCTCTTGAAATAGTCGAAACCAATTCAATTTCTGCGCCTGCAAGTGAAATGGTTGCGGGCACGATAGATAAATTTTCTACATTGGTTATTTGAATGACATTTTCAACATCTTCATCATCAATGAGCACATCATAAATGCACCCTTGTATTTCTCCTTTATTAATACCAAGTCCACTTGTTGTATTCCCCTGCGGATCAGTATCAATTAAAAGCACTTTCTTACCTAAGTATGCTAGGCAAGCGCTTAAATTGACCGAAGTTGTTGTTTTACCTACGCCACCCTTTTGATTGGCGATTGCTATAATTCTACCCATTTAAAAGCACCTGCTTTCATCTATCAAAGTTTACTTTGACAAATCATTTGTAAAATCACTATTTAATCCGCTATCTAACTTTCATTCTATCAAAAAAATTGAAGAGAGTTGTATAAAATATTAAGAATATATACAAAAAAGGAGATATCTCAATTAATCTTTTGAGATATCTCCCCTATACAGTGATGAATTTGATTATAAATTACTTTACTAAAATAATTTATTACACTTTTTTCTTTTTAGGAATCTTCACTGTAATTTGATAGTATTCTTCTGTATCTTCTTCTTCAGTTTTCACCGTAATCCCACTTTTCGTTACCATCGTTAACGACTGTTTGATGGTATTCAAAGCAATACGCACATCTTTACTTATGGCCTTACGTTTCGGCTTAGCTTTCTTTGGGATTGTTTCTTCCTGCTCGTCAGCTACAGGATGTAATATGGCCTGGATTTGCTCCTCTAGCTGTCGCACATTCCAATCATTATCCATTGCTAGCTGTAAAATTTCTAATTGCAATGGTTGATCTTTAATAGCAATTAATGCACGTGCATGTCGTTCAGATATTTTACGCTTCAAAATAGCTTGCTGTACTTCATCTGGCAGCCTTAATAAACGTAATTTGTTGGCTACAGTGGATTGTCCTTTTCCAAGTCTTTGGGCAAGAGCTTCCTGTGTTAGCTCATGAAGCTCTAATAATTTTTGATAGGCTACCGCTTCTTCAATTGCTGTTAACTCCTCACGCTGCAAGTTCTCTATTAACGCAATAGATGCTGTTTCCTTATCAGTTAAATTACGTACAATAGCAGGGACCTCTGTCCATTGTAGCTTTTTCATCGCTCGATATCGACGCTCACCAGCGATGATTTCATATTGATTTTCTGATGTTTTACGTACAACAATTGGCTGAATCACACCATGTGTATGAATGGTTCTTGATAATTCTTCAATTTTTTCATCATCAAAAATAGTACGTGGCTGAAAACGGTTAGGTACAATTTGATCAATAGGCAACTTTATAACTTCTTCCGCTGCATGAACCGCCTCTGCTTGTTCTACTTCATTTTTCACAATAGGCTCTGTTTTACTTCCGCCTCCAAAAAAACGTGAAAAAGGACTTTTCATCCAAGTGGCACCACCTTTAAGTAACTATCTTGCTCTGTGTCATTCTATTATTATTTATTATATTTCCTTAAATGTATATAGTTCATAGATGTCTTTTGCGTGAACCATCCATAACTAGTATGTATGCTCAAAATAGAAAAAATATTTTCCACTTTGAGAAGTTTCACATGAAACACTAATTATTGAATTGGTGTTTTATTTGGTACACCTGGCTTACGCGGATATTTTTTCGGTGTTCCTTTTATTTTATCAAATATATATAAAATGCGGTCACTTTCTTCAACAGGTAGCTTGAAAGAAAATTCCTCTCTCAGTTTAACACCTAATGTTGTTAAAGCTTTTTTAGCATCCTTTAATTCTTCTGCCCCGGCTGCGGCTTTTAAAGCAACAAAATGTCCTTCTTGTTTTGCTAAAGGTACACATAACTCTGATAGAACTGATAAACGAGCTACAGCACGTGCTGTTACCACATCAAATTGTTCACGGTATTTTACATTTTGACCAAACTCTTCTGCTCGAGCATGTACAAAATGCATATTCTCTAATTGTAACTCATCACTTAAATGATTTAAAAAGGTAATTCTTTTATTTAAGGAGTCGACAATTGTAACATGTAAATGTGGGAAGCAGATTTTAATGGGGATACTTGGGAAACCAGCTCCAGCTCCAACATCGCAAACAGTTACTACTTTTGAAAAATCAAAATAAAATGAAGGACTAATTGAATCGAAGAAATGCTTTAAATATACGCCTTCTAAATCTGTAATAGCGGTTAAATTCATCTTTTCATTCCACTCAACAAGTAATTCAAAATACTTTTTAAATTGAGCAATCTGCGTATCAGAAAGTTCGATACCTTTCTCTTTCAGAGCCTCAATAAATTGTTGTTCGTTCATGTTAAGTCTCCTTTGTTGATCTAGCTATACAACTACAATTAATAGTATAGCCCTAAAAATAGGAAGCGGGCACAATGGTATGCCCGCCTCTTATTTACTTTACTGTTGTTGATCAGCTGCTTACTTTCGCAATTTTACCTTGTTCAATATAAACAAGAAGAATTGAAATATCAGCTGGATTAACACCAGAAATACGAGAGGCTTGCGCAATAGAAAGTGGTGTAACTTGTTTTAATTTTTGACGCGCTTCTGTTGCTAATCCTGAAATAGCATCGTAATCAATATTTTCAGGGATTTTTTTATTTTCCATTTTGTGTAGTTTCTCTACCTGTTGCAATGCTTTTTCGATATAGCCTTCATATTTAAGTTGAATTTCAATTTGTTCTTTCACTTCATCCGTCAATTCGATTTCTGCCGGAATTAAAGAAGAAATTAACTCATAATGCATTTCAGGGCGTTTTAATAAATCTGCACCACGTATACCGTCTTTTAATTCACTACCACCAACAGAACGAATAACAGATTGAGTCGCTTCATTTGGTTTAATAATGACTTCACGAAGACGTGCAATTTCATTTTCAATCAGCTCTTTTTTCTCATTGAAACTTGCATATCGTTCTTGTGGAATCATCCCCATTTTATAGGCTAACTCTACTAAACGTAGATCTGCATTATCGTGACGTAATAGTAAACGATACTCTGCACGAGATGTTAATAAGCGATATGGCTCATTTGTTCCTTTAGTCACTAGGTCATCAATCAAAACGCCAATATAAGCATCAGAACGGCTTAAAATTAATTCGTCTTTACCTAGTACATTGGCAGCAGCATTCATTCCCGCCATTAAGCCTTGCGCGGCAGCCTCTTCATAGCCAGATGTACCGTTAATTTGACCAGCTGTATATAAGCCTTTAATACGTTTTGTTTCTAAAGTTGGCCATAATTGTGTTGGCACAATTGAATCGTATTCAATAGCATAACCAGCACGCATCATTTCCGCATTTTCTAAACCAGGTATAGATTTTAGTAAACGTGTTTGGACATGCTCTGGTAAGCTTGTTGACAAACCTTGAACATATACCTCACGTGTATTACGGCCTTCTGGCTCTAAGAAGATTTGGTGTCTTGGCTTATCATTAAAACGTACCACTTTATCTTCAATAGATGGGCAATAACGTGGACCTGTCCCTTTAATCATGCCTGAGTACATCGGTGAAAGATGTAAATTTGCTTCAATAATTTCATGTGTTTCAGGGCTTGTGTATGTTAACCAGCAAGGTAGCTGATCCATAATGCATTCAGTTGTTTCAAAACTAAATGCACGCGGAACGTCATCTCCTGGTTGAATCTCTGTTTTGTCATAATCAATTGTACGGTTATTCACACGTGGTGGTGTACCTGTTTTAAAGCGAACTAGGTCAAAACCAAGCTCTTTTAAATTATCAGCTAAGCGGATTGACGGTTGCTGATTATTAGGTCCACTTGAATATTTAATATCACCTATAATGATTTCACCACGTAGGAAAGTACCTGTTGTCACAACGACTGTTTTAGCACGATAAACAGCACCAATTTGTGTAATGACTCCTTTAACTTCTCCATCCTCAATAACTAGCTCTTCAACCATTCCTTGATGGATTGTTAAGTTTTCCGTATCCTCCAACACACGTTTCATCTCTTGTTGGTATAAAACTTTGTCTGCTTGTGCACGTAATGCACGTACTGCAGGACCTTTCCCTGTATTCAACATTCTCATTTGTATATGTGTTTTATCTATCACTTTTCCCATGACGCCACCTAAAGCGTCAATTTCACGTACGACAATTCCTTTGGCTGGGCCACCGATAGATGGATTACATGGCATAAATGCAATCATATCTAAATTGATTGTTAGCATTAATGTGTTAGCACCCATTTTAGCTGCGGCATGTGCAGCTTCAGAGCCTGCATGACCTGCGCCAATCACGATAACATCAAACGTGCCTGCCTCATATTTTGTTGGCATGCTCGTACCTTCCTTTCTTTCTTAAAATTATTTTCCTAAACAGAACTGTGAAAATAGCTGGTTAATTAGGCTTTCTTGTACAGTGTCACCAATGATTTCACCAAGTATTTCCCATGTTCTTGTTACATCAATTTGTACCATATCAACTGGTACACCATCCTGTGCAGCTACTATTGCATCTTCAACCGTTGCTTGCGCTTGGTGCAGAAGTGCTATATGTCTTGCATTTGAAACATATGTTAAATCGCCCGCTTCGATTTGTCCCTCAAAGAATAACGCAGCAATGGCTTCCTCTAGCTCTATAATACCTTCCTCTTGTAACAAAGATGTTGTTACAATGCGATGCTCACCAGCTAATTCTTTGACACGTGCCAAATCAATTTTTTGCGGTAAATCTGTTTTATTGACAATGACGATGTAATCCATCGCTTCAATTGTTTCGAATAGACGCTCATC
This sequence comes from Lysinibacillus sp. PWR01, assembly GCF_043359455.1. NCBI lineage: Bacteria > Bacillati > Bacillota > Bacilli > Caryophanales > Bacillaceae > Lysinibacillus > Lysinibacillus sp. PWR01. The sequence goes on from NZ_JBHERJ010000063.1 coordinate 70,324, forward strand.
CTCAGCAGTTAATTCATCTGCATAGTTTAATACAAACAGAATTAAATCTGCTCCACGAAGAGCTTCCCGTGAGCGTTCTACACCAATTCGTTCAACAATATCTTCTGTCTCCCGAATACCCGCTGTATCCACTAAACGAAGTGGAACACCACGGACATTGACGTACTCTTCTATAATATCACGAGTAGTCCCTGCAATATCTGTCACTATGGCCTTATTTTCTTGTACTAAGCTATTTAATAGTGAAGATTTCCCTACATTCGGACGACCTAGAATAACAGTTGATAATCCCTCACGCAAAATTTTTCCTTGAGAAGATGTTTGTAGAAGTTTACTAATTTCATTTCTTACCCATGTACATTTTTCTACTAATACAGGTACTGTCATTTCTTCTACATCATCATACTCTGGATAATCTATATTAACCTCTACTTGTGCTAATGTCTCTAGTAAAGCTTGGCGCAAATCACCAATAAGTCTCGATAATTTTCCATCCATTTGACCCAAAGCAACGTTCATCGCACGATCTGTTTTAGCTCTTATTAAATCCATAACCGCTTCAGCCTGTGATAAATCTATGCGTCCATTTAAAAATGCTCGTTTTGTGAATTCGCCAGGCTCAGCTAACCTTGCTCCATTCGTTAAGGCAAGTTGCAACACACGTTTGACTGAAACTAGTCCACCATGACAATTTATTTCAACTACATCCTCACGCGTGAATGTTTTTGGTCCGCGCATCAGCGATAGCATTACTTCCTCTACTACCTCATTAGTTTTAGGATCAACTAAATGCCCATAATGAATAGTGTGCGAATCTTTCGTTGTTAAACTTTTTCCCCCGGGTGATTTGAATATTTTATCTGCAATCGTCACTGCCTCGTCCCCACTTAAACGAACGATGGCTATGGCACCTTCACCCATCGGTGTGGATATCGCAGCAATTGTATCGAACTCCATTTAATGACCTCCTCGACGTTATCCACATGTGGATAATCAAAACCGACCAATACTTACTAACACCTTAGACTAACATATTTTCAGCAAAATCTAAAGTAAGGATGATTTCCAAATGTGGATAAAATCAATTTTTTCGCTAATCCTATTTTCGACAAACTTTGCTATTTTTCATTAAAAAAGGTCATTTTATCTCGAAGATAAAATGACCTTTCAAAATATATTGTCTGTCTGTATGGTGATGAGCAACATCTAATTATTTTTTTACTGGTTCAATTACTAAATAACGATTAGGCTCTGTACCTTCTGAATACGTTTCAAGATCTAGACGATTTGCTAGTTGATTATGAATTATCTTTCGTTCGTAAGACGGCATTGGTTCAAATGCCACACGTTGATTTAAGCGTAATGCTTTATCCGCCATTCGATCTGCAAGTAATTCTAAAGCTACTTGTCGACGCTCGCGATAGTTTTCTACATCCAATTTCACCATTAAGAACTGCTTAGCGCTTTTATTTAATACGAGTTGCGTTAATTGCTGTAAGGAATTTAATGTTTGACCACGTTTCCCTATAAGCAGTGCAGCTTTCTCACTTTTTAGTTGAAATAATACATATTTCCCTTCGCGTGTCGTAGCAATATCAAGATCATGAATAGCCAATTGTTCAGCGATACTTATTAAATAAGCCTTTGCCTCTTCAATTGGATTTGCTGAGTCTACATCTTCATCTTGTTCTTTAACGACTTGTTGAACGTCTTCCATTTCACTTGGTTGTTCAGAAACTTGTGAACTTAGTGTTTCAACATCATCTACTACTATTGGTTCGTTTAATTGAGTTGCCATTTGCGTTTCAGCATTGTCACTTTCAATTGTCGGAACCTGAACTTCCTTTACTGTTACACGTACCTCTGCAGATCGTGCACCAAAACCTAAAAATCCTTTTTTACCTTCTTGTAAAACTTCAACATCTACTTGTTCACGGGTTTTGCCAAGTTTCTGTAACGCCAATGAGACCGCTTCTTGTGTTGTTGCGCCTATTTGCGTAAGTTGTTTCACTTTTTAGCCCCTCCATTTTGAGCAGGTTGTGTTTTATCTTTATTCCAAGGTTTATAAATATACAAGTTTTGGAAAACCGAAATAATGTTTCCGATCACCCAGTATAATGATAATGCAGCTGGTAAGGCCATACCAAAACCAATAATCATGAATGGCATAATATACATCATAATTTTCATTTGAGGATTATCCATTGCTGGTCCTGTACGTAACACGATAAATTGCATTAAACCTGCAGTAATGGCTAATGCAGGTGCAGGATCTGCTAACGGGAAGATAAAGAAATTCCCTAAATCAAATGTAGATGTAGCATTCATACGGCTAATTGCATGATAGAAACCAATTAAGATTGGCATTTGAATGATTACTGGTAAACATCCAGCTAGTGGATTTACTCCAGATTCACTCATTAGCTTCATCATTTCTTGCTGATATTGTTGTTGTGTCTGAGCATCCTTAGAAGCATACTTCTTTTGCAGTTCCTTCAATTTTGGCTGAATTTCTTGCATCTTTTTTGAACTCTTTGTTTGTTTGATCATCAATGGCAAAATTGCTAAACGAATAATAATCGTTACGGCAATGATCCCCCATGCATACGTACCTAGCAGATCAGCAAAGTATTTTATCGCTGATACCAACGGCCAAACAATGAATTCATTCCAGAAGCCTGTGCTATCTTTGGAAATTGGTTCATTGAATTCTGTACAACCAGAAAGTAGTAAGGCTACTGATACTAGTGACAAAATTACCCAATGTTGTTTTTTCAACCTTCTTCCCCCTACAATTACTATTCACTTTTTCTTATTTCTATATGCTTCTTTTTATACTGACATAATCGGTTAACAGCCAGTAGCCTTATCTTTATTTCAGTCCAATTTTGAGAGTCCTCGATGAAGATAAAGTTATCAGTTATTTTATCATGCCTATAACGTTCACTCTACTAAATATTCTAACTACATACACTTATTCCTGAGTTAAGTTGCGAATTTTACATAATTTTAAGCAAAAACTCACGCCAAAATACCCCTATGCGTATAATTCACTTACTTATAATTGTATGCAAAATCGCACATTTTCTATTCTATTGCTAACTGTACAGGCGTAATTTCACCACTTGGTTGCATACATTACACTTTTTTCATTACCTTTGCGATTCGTAGTACATGCTGCAAACTTTGCTTCACTTCATGAAAATCCATAGTGGCCGCCGGTTGTCTGGCGATAATAACATAATCCATATTCGGCTTTAGATCATTTTTTAATTCTTGAATACTTTGTCGAATATAGCGTTTTACTTGGTTGCGTGTTACCGCATTCCCAAGCTTCTTACTAACTGATAAACCTACACGAAATTCCGTTTGTCCCTCTTTTGCTAAAAAATAAACAACAAACTGACGATTAGCGAAAGATTTACCTTTTTTAAACACCTTTTGAAAATCATCATTCTTCTTCACTCGTTGGCGTTTTTTCATTTCTTTCACCTGCTATTAGATAATATCTTTTGATCCTCATTTCTAGGTTTACCAAAAATAAAGAAAAAAAAGACCACTGATGTGGCTCAGTGGACTTATTTTATGCTGATAAAACTTTTCTTCCTTTACGACGACGAGCAGCAAGAACTTTGCGACCGTTTTTCGTGCTCATACGTGCGCGGAAACCGTGTACTTTGCTGTGCTTACGTTTTTTTGGTTGGTAAGTACGTTTCATTGTATATAGACACCTCCTGAATTGAGTTGAATTTTTCAACATACAGACTCGAATATTATATAAAGTATCTAGTTATTTTGTCAATGAATTTCATAAATTTCTTTTAATCAGTCGAACTATGTATTTATTCTATTTTCAATTTTTTAGTCTTCAGATTTTTACAAGCGAGATTTTTAATTCATAAATATAAAAATAATTATCCACAGAGTACTTGTCTTTTTTACACAGAGTTGTGTATAGTATTTTTTGCATTATTTTTTATCCACAACAATTATCTACAGGTTTTTCACATAAGCAGTACTTGTGGACAACTACAAAGTGCATAACTATAAGCTATGTGGATAAGTTTCACAAACTATTGAAATGGCTTTGTTTTTCTGATACGATTACTGTGCTTCACTTTGTTGAAAACTAAAACGAACGTTTTAATTATCCACAACTGTTAATATGCTGTGGATAATTTTTATCACAGCCTTTGGTTAACTTTTATCCACAACTTGTGATTATGTGGACGAGTTGTAAAATGAACGTATTTACCATTTCTATAAATGCGATTTTTTTTTGTATTGAACACTGTAAAGGAGATTAGCAGCTTGGAACATTTAGAAGAACTATGGAACAATGTCCTGGCTCAAGTTGAACAAAAAATTTCTAAACCAAGCTTCGAAACGTGGCTAAAGTCTACAAAGTTACTATCTTACAATGGTAGTGGTTCCACTGTGACGATTGCTGCGCCAAATTCGTTTGCTCGAGACTGGCTTGAAAATCATTATATTCATTTGATTACAGGTATATTAACGGAGCTTACAGGCGAAGACTTGCTTATTAAATTTGTTGTTCAAAAAAACCAGGATTCGGACGATTTCGATTTGCCAGCGCCGATTATCCAAGCAAAAAATAATGAACATCATGATATTTCACCAGGTATGTTAAACCCGAAGTATACTTTTGATACGTTTGTTATTGGCTCTGGTAACCGCTTTGCACATGCAGCTTCGCTAGCTGTCGCAGAAGCACCTGCGAAGGCATATAATCCCTTCTTTATTTATGGGGGCGTTGGGCTAGGTAAAACACACTTAATGCACGCCATTGGTCATTATGTATTAGAGCATAATCCTAATGCAAAAGTGGTGTACTTATCATCCGAAAAATTTACAAATGAATTTATTAACTCCATTCGTGATAACAAAGCACTTGATTTTCGCAATAAGTACCGCAACGTGGATGTACTGCTAATTGATGATATTCAATTCCTTGCTGGAAAAGAATCAACTCAAGAAGAATTTTTCCATACTTTTAATACTTTACATGAAGAATCAAAACAAATTGTTATATCAAGTGACCGACCTCCAAAGGAGATTCCAACTTTAGAAGATCGGCTCCGTTCACGTTTCGAGTGGGGGTTAATAACTGATATTGCGCCACCCGATTTGGAAACTCGTATCGCTATTTTGCGTAAAAAAGCAAAAGCAGACGGTCTAGAGGTACCGAATGAAGTAATGCTTTATATTGCGAACCAGATTGACTCCAATATTAGGGAGCTTGAAGGTGCGCTTATTCGCGTCGTTGCCTACTCTTCACTGGTTAACAAAGATATTACAGCGACATTAGCTGCCGAAGCATTGAAGGATATCATTCCAAATTCAAAGCCGCGGACAGTGACAATATTAGACATTCAAAATGCGGTAGGGGAGCATTTTAGTATACGTTTGGAAGATTTCACTGCCAAAAAACGTACAAAACTAATTGCTTTTCCACGTCAAGTTGCTATGTATTTATCACGCGAATTAACAGATTTTTCGCTGCCGAAAATTGGCGAAGAATTTGGTGGTCGCGACCATACAACTGTTATCCATGCGCACGAAAAAATATCTTCTATGTTGAAAAATGACGTTCAGCTTCAACAAGATGTTAAACAAATTCGTAGTATGCTAGGGAAGTAAATACTGTGGACAAACCATTTAGTTAAACACAAACTTATACACAGTCTATCTACATGTGGATAGACTGATTTTATTCATAAAAAGATACTTATCCACAAATCCACAGGGCCTATTACTATATCTTTTTTATTTTATATAAATAAATAATATAAATATGTGAGGGAAAACGAATGAAATTTGATATTTTACGTGACCGTTTATTAGAGGGTTTAAATGATGTCATGAAAGCAGTAAGTTCAAAAACAACTATTCCGATTTTAACAGGGATTAAAATTGACGTTACAGAAGAAGGTATCCGCTTAACAGGTAGTGATGCTGATATAACTATTCAAACATTTATTCCAGTTGAAGAAGATGGACAACAAATTATTCACATTACAGAAACTGGATCAATTGTTGTGCAGGCACGTATGTTTAATGAAATTGTACGTAAATTACCAACAAACGATGTTGAAATCCAAGTGACACCTGGTTTCCAAACGCATATTCGTTCAGGAAAATCCGAATTCCATTTAATTGGCTCGGATGCTGCAGAATACCCATTATTACCAGAGCTAACAGAAGATCAAAAATTTACTATTCCAGCTGATCTCTTAAAAACAATTATTCGTGAAACAGTATTTGCTGTTGCCACTTCAGAAAGTAGACCCGTGTTGACAGGTGTAAACTGGCAGATCAAAAACGAAACTTTAATCTGTGTTGCAACAGATAGTCATCGTTTAGCTAGACGTAAAGTGCAACTGGAAAATTTACCAGAAGTTGAACATAGTGTAGTTATTCCTGGGAAAAGTTTGAACGAATTAAATAAAGTATTAGAGGATTCTACAAATCTTGTACAAATCGTTATTACAAGTCAGCAAGTATTATTTAAAACTGGCGATGTATTATTCTTCTCTCGCTTACTGGAAGGAAATTATCCAGATACAACTCGTCTAATTCCTGAAGAATATCAAACAAATGTAACGATTAACGGAAAATCTTTATTACAAGCTATTGACCGTGCCTCACTTGTTGCACGAGGAGATCGTAATAATGTTGTACGTTTTGAAATTTTAGATAACCAAGCAGTTGAAGTTTCTTCTAATTCTCCTGAAATCGGTAAAGTACAAGAAGAAATCCCTGTAGAAGCATTGGAAGGGGAAGGTTTGAAAATCTCTTTCAGTGCAAAATATATGATGGAAGCATTAAAAGCAATTGATGGACAAGACGTAGTTATTCAATTTACTGGGGCAATGAGACCGTTTATTTTACGTTCCGTTCATGATGATGCTATTTTACAATTAATTTTACCTGTACGAACTTACTAAAGAATATAAGATCTGTTAGGATAGTCGCTCATAGTGACTATCTTTTTTTACTTATGGCGTAATTTTAGGTATGATAGAGAGATAGACAGTCTGTATTCGGAGGGGAACACACTATGCAGGACATTAAAATTGATGAGGAGTTCATCACGTTAGGGCAGCTTTTAAAAATTACGGATGCCATTAGTTCAGGTGGAATGGCCAAGTGGTTTTTACAAGAACATGCTGTATATGTAAATGGAGAAGTAGATGATCGTCGAGGTCGGAAATTACGTAACGGAGACGTTGTTAATATTCCTGGATGTGGTCGTTTTCAAATCGTAGGACCAACTGGACAATAAATTATGTATATTGATCAAATAAAACTTACAAATTACCGTAACTATGATGCCTTAGCTTTAAACTTCTCTCCAAAAATTAATGTTTTCATTGGTGAAAATGCACAAGGAAAAACAAATGTTATGGAGTCCATCTATGTTTTAGCAATGGCTAAGTCCCATCGAACAACGAACGATAAAGAATTGATACGTTGGGATTCAGACTATGGTAAAATAGAAGGGGCCGTTAAAAAAAGGCATGGTATTTTACCGATCGAACTTACGATCACAAAGAAAGGTAAAAAGGGCAAGATAAATCATATAGAGCAAAGTCGCCTTAGTCATTATATTGGTCAAATGAATGTCGTTATGTTTGCGCCAGAGGATTTGAACGTTGTAAAGGGAAGTCCGCAAATACGTCGACGTTTTATTGATATGGAGATTGGGCAAATTTCGCCTGTCTATTTACATGATTTATTAACCTTTCAAAAAGTTTTAAAACAACGTAACCATTTTTTAAAAATGAACCAAGGCAAGTCCATGTCAAATGATGTGATGTATGAGGTCTACAATGAACAATATATTCACGCTGCTACCCAAATTATTCGTAAAAGATTTCAATTTATGGATTTATTGCAGGAGTGGGCGGAACCCATACACGCAGGTATATCGCAAGGTAAGGAAACACTGCTTATAAAATATCGTACGGTAGCTGGTATTGAAAAAGAACACTCTACTAGTGAAATTGAAAATACTTTACATCAAAAATTAATTGAAGCGAGAGAACGTGAATTTGATAGGGGTGTGACGCTCGTTGGTCCACACCGTGATGATTTGCAGTTTTTAGTAAATGGCTATGATGTTCAAACATATGGTTCACAAGGACAACAACGTACGACTGCATTGTCTTTAAAACTTGCTGAAATTGAATTAATTAAACAAGAAACAAACGAAACACCCATACTACTTTTAGATGATGTTTTATCGGAACTCGATGATTATCGCCAATCGCATTTATTAAATACCATTCAGGGTGAAGTCCAAACCTTTGTTACAACCACAAGTGTGGATGGAATTCATCATGAAACGATGGAACAGGCTCAACTGTTCCACGTGAAACAAGGTGCGATTGAAAAAAGTTAGCCAGGGTAGTTTTTTAGATTACAAAAGAATGGTAATAGTCAGCTCGGTTGACTGTTCATTCATTTACACACAATGATGTTATGAAGGAGTAGATGAAAGCCGTGGCTATAGAGAACGAAGGTTTACAAAACCAAGCTTATGAGGCCGATCAGATACAGGTATTAGAAGGTTTAGAAGCAGTACGTAAAAGACCAGGGATGTATATCGGTTCAACAAGTTCTAAAGGGCTTCACCATTTAGTATGGGAAATTGTTGATAATAGTATCGATGAAGCTCTTGCAGGATTTTGTACAGATATAAAAGTAACAATTGAAAAAGAAAACTGGATCCGCGTAGAAGATAACGGTCGTGGTATTCCAGTTAGCATTCAAGAAAAAATGGGTAAGCCAGCAGTTGAAGTTATTATGACTGTTTTACATGCTGGTGGTAAATTTGGCGGTGGAGGCTATAAAGTTTCTGGTGGTCTTCATGGAGTTGGAGCATCAGTGGTAAATGCACTCTCTGTTGAAACAATTGTCCAAGTTCATCGTGAAGGTCATATCCATGAAATAAAATTTGAACGTGGAAAAACTATTCAAGAGTTAACAGTTATCGGTGATACAGATCACAATGGTACAACAACGCGATTTAAAGCTGACCCAGAAATTTTTAAAGAAACAACTGTTTATGAATATGATATTTTAGCTCATCGTATTAGAGAATTGGCTTATTTAAATCGTGGTATTAAGATTACGATTGCTGATGAACGCGAAGAAGAGGTTCGTTCAACTACATACCACTATGAAGGTGGTATTCGTTCCTATGTTGAGCATTTAAACCAATCTAAAGAACCAATCCATGATCCAATTGATGTTCTTGGAGAGAAGGATGGCATCACAGTAGAAATTGCCATGCAATATAATGCTGGATTCTCTTCTAATATTTTTTCATTTGCTAACAACATTAATACGTACGAGGGCGGTACACATGAGTCTGGTTTTAAAACAGCCCTTACACGCGTTATTAATGACTACGCGCGAAAAAATGGCTTGCTCAAAGAATCTGACGCTAATCTTACAGGGGAGGATGTACGTGAAGGGTTAACAGCTATTGTTTCTGTTAAACACCCAGATCCTCAATTTGAAGGACAAACAAAAACAAAGTTAGGGAATTCAGAAGTAAGTCAAATTACCAATTCATTATTCTCTGATGGCTTTGAACGTTTTATGTTAGAAAATCCAACTGTTGCACGTAAGGTTGTCGAAAAAGGTTTAATGGCAGCTCGTGCACGTGTAGCTGCGAAAAAGGCACGTGAATTTACTCGTCGTAAAAATGCACTTGAAGTATCTAGCTTACCAGGTAAATTAGCTGATTGTTCTTCTACAAACCCAGCTGATTGTGAAATTTATATTGTTGAGGGTGATTCTGCCGGCGGCTCCGCTAAATCTGGGCGTGACCGTCATTTCCAAGCAATTTTGCCTTTACGTGGTAAGATTCTTAACGTTGAGAAAGCTCGACTAGATAAAATTTTATCGAATGCGGAAATCCGTGCAATGATTACAGCATTCGGCACAGGGATAGGTGAGGAGTTTAATTTAGAAAAAGCTCGTTATCATAAAATCATTATCATGACAGATGCCGATGTTGATGGAGCGCATATCCGTACATTACTTTTAACATTCTTCTTCCGTTTCCTTCGACCACTTATAGAAGCGGGCTATATTTATATTGCACAGCCACCACTTTATCAAGTGAAACAAGGTAAATATATTGAGTATTGCTATGATGAAGAGACATTAAAAGAAATTTTAGAACGACTACCAAAAATGCCAAAACCAAATGTGCAGCGTTATAAAGGTCTTGGTGAAATGAACGCTGAGCAACTTTGGGAAACAACAATGGATCCTGAGTACCGCACATTATTACAAGTAGAATTAGATGATGCAATTAAAGCAAACCAAGCATTTGAGCGTTTAATGGGCGATGAAGTTGAACCTCGTCGTCAATTTATTGAGGAAAATGCCGTATACGCTAATTTAGATATTTAATTTTAGTTGAGGGGAGGTCTACACTTTGTCAGAACAAGAACGCTCCGGTGTAAAAGGAATTAATATAACAGAAGAAATTGAAACATCCTTCCTCGATTATGCAATGAGTGTAATCGTTTCGCGTGCATTACCAGATGTACGCGACGGATTGAAGCCAGTTCATCGTCGTATTTTATATGGCATGCAAGAGCTAGGAAATACAGCAGATAAAGCGTATAAAAAATCAGCACGTATCGTCGGGGATGTAATGGGTAAGTACCATCCACATGGTGACTCTTCCATCTATGATGCAATGGTACGTATGGCGCAGGATTTTAGCTATCGTTATATGCTTGTTGATGGTCACGGTAACTTCGGTTCTGTCGATGGTGACGGAGCTGCGGCGATGCGTTATACGGAATCACGTATGTCTCGCATTGCAATGGAAATGCTTCGTGATATTAATAAAAATACAATTGACTATACGGATAACTATGACGGCTCTGAAAAAGAACCAGTCGTTTTACCAAGTCGTTATCCAAACTTATTAGTAAATGGTGCAGCAGGGATTGCCGTAGGTATGGCAACAAATATTCCTCCACATCAATTGGGAGAAACAATTGATGCCGTTATAGCACTTTCTGAAAATCCAGCCATTACAACCGAGGAGCTAATGGAAATTATTCCAGGCCCTGATTTTCCTACTGGAGGATTGATTTTAGGACGTAGTGGTATACGTAGAGCCTACGAAACTGGTCGAGGTTCCATCATTATTCGTGCGAAAGTGGAAATTGAGCAAAAGGCAAATGGTAAGGAAACTATTCTTATTCATGAACTGCCTTACCAAGTGAATAAGGCTAAGCTCATTGAAAAAATTGCAGAGCTTGTACGTGATAAAAAAATAGATGGTATCACAAATTTACGTGATGAATCTGACCGTCGTGGTATGCGTGTAGTCATTGAAATTCGTAAAGATGCAAATGCTAATGTCGTTTTAAATAATCTATATAAACAAACAGCTATGCAATCGAGCTTCGGTATCAATATGCTGTCTTTAGTAAATGGTCAGCCCAAAGTATTAGGCTTAAAGGAAATGCTATACCATTATTTAGAGCACCAAAAAGTAATTATTCGTCGTCGTACAGAATTTGACCTTCGAAAAGCGGAAGACCGCGCACATATATTAGAGGGCTTACGAATTGCACTGGATCATATTGATGAAATAATTGCTATTATTCGTGGTTCACGTAGTGGTGAAGAAGCGAAACCTCAATTGATGGAACGTTTTAGCTTGTCTGAGCGTCAGGCTCAAGCTATTTTAGATATGCGCCTCGTTCGATTAAGTGGCTTAGAGCGTGAAAAAATTGAAGCAGAATATCAAGAGCTTCAAGTTCTTATAGCTGAATTAAAGGCAATTTTAGCAGATGAAGAGAAAATTGTTGATATTATTCGTACTGAAATTTTAGAGCTGAAAGAACGTTTTAATGATATACGTCGTACTGAGATTACATCAGGTGGTCTAGAAATGATTGAGGATGAGGATTTAATTCCTGTTGAAAACTCAGTTGTTACTTTAACGCATAATGGCTATATCAAGCGTTTAGCTGCGAATACATATCGTAGTCAAAAGCGTGGCGGTCGTGGTGTACAAGGAATGGGTACAAATGAAGACGATTTTGTAGAGCATCTAATGAATACTTCAACCCACGATACAATTCTATTCTTTACGTCTAAAGGTAAAGTATTTAGAGCCAAAGGATATGAAATCCCAGAGTTCGGTCGTACGGCTAAAGGGTTACCAATCGTAAACTTGCTCAATATAGATAAAGGCGAAAAAGTAACAGCTATGATTCGTGTTGGGTCGTTTGATGAAGATGCTTACTTTATCTTTACCACAAAAACAGGTATTACAAAACGTACCCCTGTATCACAATTTGCTAACATCCGAACAAATGGTTTAATAGCTATTAGCTTGAGAGAAGACGATGATCTTATTTCTGTACGTCTAACGGATGGAGAGAAACAAGTAATTATTGGTACACGTGACGGTATGCTCGTTCGTTTCCAAGAAGACGACATCCGTTCTATGGGTCGTACAGCTGGTGGTGTTCGTGGTATTAAGCTGCGTGATGGTGACGAAGTAGTAGGTATGGAGATTGTTGAGCCAGGACAAGAAATTTTAGTAGTAACCGAAAAAGGTTACGGTAAACGTACTTCTGAAGAGGACTATCGTTTACAAAGTCGTGGCGGAGTAGGTCTGAAAACTATCCAAATTACAGATAAGAATGGTCCAATGGTGGCTGTAAAAACTGTTGATGGTTCTGAGGATTTAATGCTTATTACCATTAATGGTATGCTTATTCGTATGGATGTAAATGATATTTCACTAATTGGGCGCAGTACGCAGGGAGTTCGTTTAATTCGACTAGGAGATGACGAATTGGTTGCAACTGTAGCTAAAGTGGAAAAAGCAGAAGAGGCTTTAGAGGACGAAGAAGAAATAGAAGAATAATTTAAGCCGATGACGACAACATTGAATGTCGCCATCGGTTTTTTTACGTAAATAATGAAAAATAAGTAATTATTTTGAATTCCATGATAAAATGGAAATACCTTATTTTGAAGCAAGAAATAGTGGAGAGGTGTTCATTCCGTGGAAACTATACATGTTCCGATTTCAGAGCTAGGCGTTGGCAAGGTAATTTCTGAAGATATATTTGCTAATACACAGTATCCGATTATATTCAAAGATACAATGATTTCTTATGTACACTTGCAAGTTTTTCATGCATTTAATATTTTCAACGTCCCAGTTTACAAAAGTGAAAATGATACTCGATTAGAAAAGAATGAAATCGATGTCGAAGTTACAATTGAAGAAATTCCGACCTTTAGAAAAGTCTATAATCATTCTGTTGAACAGTTTAAAAAGGAATTTAAAAATTGGGAAGCGGGAGCAAAGGTAGATATTGCAAAAGCAAGGACAATTATTTTACCTTTAGTAGAGATGGTGCTAGAAGATCGTACTATTATTTTTGATCTAAATGAGTATTCAAGCCCTAAAGACTACCTGTATCATCATTGTGTAGCAACTGGTTTGATTGCCTCAGTTATTGCGCAAAAACTTGGTTATGATAGAGGAACCACTATTCAAGTAGCCATTGGTGGTTTATTAGCCGATTGTGGTATGGCTAAAGTACATCCTCGTATCAGAGATAAGAAGACACCTTTAACAGAGCAAGAATATGATGAAATATATAAACATCCGACTTATAGCCATAACATGGTGAAAGATCTGACCATTTTAAAAGAAACAATGAAAGAAGCCATCTTCCAACACCATGAACGTTTAAATGGTAGCGGATATCCGAAGAGCGAAAAGATCGCCAATATTTCTATTTTTGCACAAATCATTGCTGTTGCAGATGTTTTTCATGCTATGACGTGTGAACGAGTGTATAGATCGAAGCAATCTTCATTTAAAGTTATAGAAATGATTAATGAATCTGAGTTTGGAAAGTTTGATATTAAAGTAGTACGTGCTTTAATTGATATTGTTGCAGATCTTCCGATAGGGACGATTGTAGAACTTTCTAATCTAGAACGTGGAGAAGTGATGTTTGTAAATAAATTTGCCCCAACACGACCTCTCATTAAATTAATTCATTCAGGGGAAATTTTTGATTTAGGAAAAAATCGCAGTTTTTATATTTCACGAATCATAACTAATCTATAAAAAAGTGGCAAACCATATTATATGGCTTGCCTATTTTTATTCAAAGGTTTTCAGGGAAGTGAGGTTTTCACTGTATATAGTGAAAACAATTTAGTTTACGCCTTCTTAATAGGCGGCAGTTTAGTATTTTTCTTAAGAAATGATAACCAATATTAATCATTAAATAGTGGGCATTTTCACTATGATTATGTTTTGAAACATTCAAATCTAATGTATTAAAATATTTTCGGAGAAAGTGTTGACTTTATTTTAGAATCTTGATATTATAAATGAGTCGCCAAGAGGTGACAGTGAAATAAAGAACATGAACCTTGAAAACTGAACAAGCAAAACGTAATCAATAAAGTTTTAAGTAGCTAGCTTCGGCTAGTGAACGAAACAAAAATTTTGGACATCAAAATTGATGCCAGCAAAACAATTTGAGCTAATCAAATTTCTTTTATGGAGAGTTTGATCCTGGCTCAGGACGAACGCTGGCGGCGTGCCTAATACATGCAAGTCGAGCGAACAGAGAAGGAGCTTGCTCCTTCGACGTTAGCGGCGGACGGGTGAGTAACACGTGGGCAACCTACCCTATAGTTTGGGATAACTCCGGGAAACCGGGGCTAATACCGAATAA
>NZ_JBHERJ010000064.1:0-368 GCF_043359455.1 Lysinibacillus sp. PWR01
GGAGCGGTAGAGAAGGAAGCAAGTAGCCTGTAACGGAAATTCATTATTACAAAAATTCTATTGATGGTTTTGGTTTCAACACTGCGAAATGCCAGAAGAACCATAATGTTCATCTGGCATTTTATGATGTTGAAAAAAGACCTTTTAGCAAGGCGAGGGGTTGATTTCCGTTCCGCCAGCGTCCTTTCCAGGGGGCGTCCGATGAGCCGCTTCACTCACTAGCGTTCGCTCCAGGGTCTCCTCTGTAACGCTAAATCCCCTAGGAGTGACGCTGGCTCCACTCCAATCAACCATTCTGCAAAAGTGTCTTTTCCTTTTCTTTCATACTAACAGTAGTGAAAAAGGTGGAGAAGCGATGCGTGACAACA
>NZ_JBHERJ010000065.1:0-71333 GCF_043359455.1 Lysinibacillus sp. PWR01
GGAGCGGTAGAGAAGGAAGCAAGTAGCCTGTAACGGAAATTCATTATTACAAAAATTCTATTGATGGTTTTGGTTTCAACACTGCGAAATGCCAGAAGAACCGTAATGTTCATCTGGCATTTTCCGTTATTTAAAATTCTTCCTCATCCTCTGACACTAAAAAGGCCCATTGTCCAGCAATTTTTTTACTTTCAATATAAAGGTAAGCTGTTTCTTCGTTTTTACCTGTTAAATGGAGAATCGCTAGACCTTCAGCTTTTGGCGTAACATGTAGTTGCCCGTTAAGAATCGTCGCTTTTACAGGTACTGGCTCAAAACCAAAACTTTCGAGAGCTACATATGCTGGTTCAAAAGGTAATTCTTGCGTCGTCAGTATTAATTCATCTGTTAAATGATATAAATCAATGTTGCGAACAAAATCATAGGAATACACTTCTGCAGCCATCTTTTGTTGTTGAGTTCCATCTGAAAATGTAACAATGAATTGTCCATTTTGCAAGATGGATAGTGTTTGATCTTGTTGATTAAAGCTGTATAAATTGGGAGCAAGTGCCTGTCCATTCGTATTATGGACCGTCACCTCTGTTGGCACGAAAGGTAAATGGCTCTCCGTTATATCAAGTGGTAAATTTTCTATATAATCTTCTTCCTTTACTTCTTCAAGCGTTGTCTTTAGCTTCCCATTAACATTTTTTACATGTACTAAATAAAAGATTTCAGTAAAGTCCTCTGAATCGTCTGTGAATCCAGTGATTACCAATTTGCCCGTTCCTTCTTTTAATGGGGTAATGGTGATAGATTCTGTCATGTCCTCATTTTCATCCCAAGTGAAAATATCCGTTGCTGGCTCTAAACCACCATAAAATGCAAAGATATAATCTTGCTTAAATTGTTTTGCATAGATGGTTGCATTGCCAAGCATCTTTTCAGCACGCACAACAAAAGCAGCCAGTTGAGAGCGCTTCACATTACTTTTTGGACCGAAAGTCGTTGCAGATGTTCCTTTTGTAATACCATTTGCAAACAATGCTTTAATATGAGGCTCAAATTCATTCCCCTTTTTGACATCTGTAAATGGTAATTGTGTGTTACTTGGACTTGTTAATCCAAAGCCTTTTGCAATCATTTTTGACATTTGCTCGCGTGTAATATTTTGAGTAGGGTAGAAATAACCATTTGCTCCATTAATAATACCAGCATTCGCTAATGCAGCAATGGCACCGTAGTTTTCATCGCCAGGTTTGATGTCCTTGAATTGAGGATTTTTTACGTGAACTGTATCGAGCTTTAAAATACCTGCTAAAATCTTCGCAGCCTGTGTACGTGTAATAGGGTTTGCAGGTTTAAATGTTCCATCCATATAGCCAGATATGATGCCTCGATCTGCTAACTGAATAATGGCTTTTCCTTCCTCGTTGGATGGGTTGATATCAGGAAAAAATGATGCTGCATGTGCTGGTGGTGCGACAATAATCGCACTTGTTGCTAAAGCAGTTGCTATAGCTAGTTGAAATAAACGTTGAGACTGCAATTGAATTCCTCCAAATAGTACAATAGAAAATTTTATAGTATGAATGTTTCTGGTCAGACCTTCCTATGTATCAGTTCAAACTTCCGGACGATTGAATGTTAAAAGGGGGTGTGTCTTTAGCTTGTTAATTATTCATTATTTAACAGCTAATACTAACTATAATACCTTATTTATACCAAAAAGATGGAACTCCGAATAGAGGAAATTTCATCCTCATCATGACGTAATTGGTAAGCAATTATGTCTTAGCACAAAAGCATTCAATTTTTTGAGTTTACAAGTTTATAGGTGGAAGCAACTATATCTGCCACTTCTCTTTCTATATCCAGGACCATAGTAGTGTTATATTCTTCACTTTAGATGGAATGTTAATCAATAAAATTTTAATTTTTACAAAATAAAATTATTGGAAAAATTTAATTTTATCTAATAATTATTTATCATGAATTGAAAAATATAGAGTCTAATTAACTTATAATTTATTTTTTATCTATATGTATACATAAATTTATAGGTAAAAAGATTTGTATTTTCGTTTAGTTTTCATTATATAAGTGGTAGAAACTGTTCATTTGAGTCCCATATACTAGTTGAAAAGGCATTTTAACCTATGATATTGTAAATGGTATAGATAATGGTAATTATATTTTTTAAATATAATTTAGTCGTTTAATCCCCATCGAAACTGATGTACGCTAGATCACTTTAGACACGCCTATGAAATATAAAAGCCTCTATCAGCAAAACGTATTGTTATACGTTTATCAGAATAGCGCAGTCCTATGGAAGAAGGAGGGAGTCACATAGTGCTTAGTACATTGCGTATGTGGCAAAATATATGCTACGAAAAGTAACCTTAAGTATTCATGAAGTTGAAGCAAATGATATATTAGCAGAAGATATTTTTTCAGAGTATCGTTTATTAGCTAAAAAAGATTTAGTTTTAACGGAACGAATTATTGCCTTACTTAAACTTCGTAAAGTAGATGAATTATCTGTCTATTTGCCATCTGATTCAGTTCGAGTTGTCCATGATTTAAGTGCTCAACGAACAAGAGAATATGAAGATCTATTTGCCCCATTAATGGAAAAAAGAGATCCAGTGGATGATTATAAAGAGACAGTTAGTCAACTTTTTATGACAACACTGGAGAATGTCGTGCATGAATTACGCTATGGACAAATTCTTAAAAGCATGCAGGATACGGCTTATGTAAGAGGTGTTTTTGAAAAGATTTTGGAAAAAAAATATCGCTATGAGCTACTTATGCGTTTAAAGGAATGGGATGAGTATTCATTTGTCCATTCATTTGATGTATTTGTCTTAGGTACAATTTTTGCCAGATACTTAGGTTTAACAGATATCGAAACATTAGCTAGGGGCTACTTGTTCCATGATATCGGGAAGGTTTTTATACCTCAAGAAATATTAAATTTAAAACGTAAACTCTCTGAAGATGAGTTTGATATTGTCAAGGCACACACCACAAAAGGCTACGAGCTACTTATCGAACATAAAGAGGAAGACATCGCCTATTTGGCACGAGATCATCATGAACGTTTTGCGGGAAAGGGCTATCCAAATCAACTTTGTGCGGATGATATGAGTGATGGTGTACAATTATTACAAATTATTGATGTATATTCAGCAATGACATCCAAGCGAGTCTATCACGTTGGCTACGGTGCTACAGATGCTTTAGCTGTTTTATACAGAGATCGTCATTTATATAATGAGAGCTTTATGCATAAATTTGTAGAATGTTTAGGGATTTACCCAGTCAACTCTGTTGTCATGTTATCAGATAATCGCAGTGCACAAGTAGAACTTGTTTATGATTTATTTCCTACATTACCAAAAGTGAGATTGCTAGATGAGCAGAAATCTATGAACTTACCTTTGAACTATAGTGTGAGAATTACGAAAATGATAGACTATCGAGCTAATAGCTTTGAAGAGATTTTCAATTTATTTGTAGAGCAATTAATCCGCTGTGATGAAAATAATCTGAGAATTCATTTTAATAAATTAATTGACCATTTACATCCTAAAGAAATTGTCTTAAAAATTTTCTTACCAGCCTTTCGTATATTACGTTTATTAACAAGAGAAATCCAAACGGATATGACGAAATATCGAAATTCTATTGGTATCTTAAAAACACTACTAGAAGAGCAATTAAATGTTTTATATATGGATTATCAGCATGAACAAACGACCATTTTAGTTGTGGAAACATCGTTACGCGAAAATTTCTTCATTAAGCTTGTGCAAAGTATTTTGTATATTGATAAAATTGTGCCATTCTTCATAAATCCAGGTGATGATCAACGGATTACACAATTGATGGAACATTGTGAGGTCAATGTCGCTTATTTTATTGAAGATGAACAAACGTTTGACAAACGGGTTCGTCCAATGCGAGAAGGTACATTCCTTTATTACTCACTAGCAGATATTGAGGAGCTATTAGTGAGCTTAATAGGGATGAGTATGAAAAAGTTTTCATTCGAGGAAAAAATGCAAGAGCGCTTATTTTCAACATATAAAGCATAAAAAAGAGGGAGTTGCCAATTGGCTACCCCCTCTTTTTTATTAGAATTGTAGATGTTTTTCAATATATGCTTTTACTTCAGCAATAGGCATACGAACTTGTGTCATAGAGTCACGATGACGTACTGTTACTTGGCCATCCTCTTTTGAATCAAAATCATATGTGATACAGAATGGTGTACCAATTTCATCTTGACGACGGTAACGTTTACCAATTGATTGTGACTCATCAAAATCAACAGGGAATGCTTTACGCAGTTCAGCCCAAACATCTGTAGCTTCATCAGATAATTTTTTAGAAAGTGGTAGCACGGCAGCTTTGAATGGTGCTAAAGCAGGGTGGAAACGTAAAACGGTACGCTTATCGTCACCTTCTAGCTCCTCTTCATCATAGGCATCGCATAGGAAGGCTAATGTTACACGATCAGCTCCTAATGATGGTTCAATACAATAAGGAACATAGCGTTCGTTTGATACAGGATCGATATAAGTGAAATCTTCACCTGAGTGCTCCATATGTTGTTTTAAGTCGAAATCTGTACGATCTGCTACACCCCAAAGCTCTCCCCAGCCGAATGGGAATTTGAATTCGATATCTGTTGTCGCGTTAGAGTAGTGAGATAGTTCATCATCCTCATGGTCACGAAGACGCATCGAATCTTCTTTCATGCCTAGGTTTAGTAACCAATTTTTACAGAATTCTTTCCAATATGCATGCCATTCAAGGTCTTCGCCAGGTTTACAGAAGAATTCAAGCTCCATTTGTTCGAATTCACGTGTACGGAATGTGAAGTTACCTGGTGTAATTTCGTTACGGAAAGATTTACCGATTTGTGCAATACCAAATGGTGTACGTTTACGCATAGAACGTTGAACGTTTTTAAAGTTCACGAAAATACCTTGTGCCGTTTCTGGACGTAAATAAATTTCGTTTGTAGAAGATTCCGTTACACCCTGGAATGTTTTAAACATAAGGTTGAATTGGCGAATATCTGTGAAATCAGCTTTTCCACAATCAGGACATACGACGTCATATTTAATCATTGTTTCTTTCATTTGATCGAATGTCATACCATCAACAATGATTTCATCGCCCTTTGCCAATGCAGCGTCTTCGATAATTTTATCTGCACGGTGGCGAGCTTTACATGATTTACAGTCGATCATTGGGTCATTAAAGTTACCAACGTGACCTGAAGCAACCCAAGCTTTTGGGTTCATTAAAATGGCAGCGTCAATACCTACATTGTGTTCTGATTCTTGGACGAATTTTTGCCACCAAGCTTTTTTAATATTGTTTTTTAATTCAACGCCTAGTGGACCATAATCCCAAGTATTTGCTAAACCTCCGTAGATTTCAGAACCAGGGAAGACGAACCCTCGATGTTTTGCTAATGATACGATGGTTTCCATTGATTTGTTAGCCATAAAATAGCCTCCTTCAAAGTTTTCATATTGTTTTTTAGCGGTAAAACGCCAAAGTTTTTTTCATTCAGTGGCAACTAAATGAAAATAGCACCCGTCTCCGGGCACAATGTATGCCCAGGGACGAGTGCTAATACCCGCGGTTCCACCCTGATTGTTTTAAACGAGTAGTTTAAAACCTCTTTTCAAAAAGTTAGCTCAGGGAGTGCCTTTTCTCTGTTACTGTGTAGACTTTCACCATCTTCTACTCGCTTTTGAATGGAACAGATACTTTTTTCCCATCATCGCCTGTATAACGCAATTTGCTCGAAAATACTGATAGAGCAAGCGTATGTGTGAATATTGTAGCATGTAGTTCTTTAATTCGCAATAATTATTAAAATAGTATATAATAATTGAGCATAAGTATAACACTATTAGATTTGAGGCGGTGAGTCCAATCGAACTCAATAAACGTCAGGAAGACATATTACAAATTGTGAAAGAAAACGGCCCTATTACTGGAGAACATATTGCCGAACGTCTCAATCTGACAAGAGCCACTTTAAGACCAGATTTAGCCATCCTAACAATGGCAGGATTTCTAGATGCAAGGCCAAGGGTTGGTTATTTTTATTCAGGTAAGAAGGCATCTGTTGCATTAATAGATAGTATTCACAATTTAAAAGTGAAGGATTTTCATTCAGGCCCTGTAGTTGTCCCTGAAACAATGACGGTTTATGATGCAATTTGCTTTATGTTTTCAGAAGATGTTGGTACACTCTTTGTCGTAGATAAGAATGAGTTTTTGACAGGCGTACTATCTCGCAAAGATTTACTGCGTACAAGTATTGGCACGCAGGATTTAAATAAAATTCCAGTACATATTATTATGACGCGTATGCCAAATATTTCGTACTGTGAAAGATCAGATTCTTTAATTGTTGCAGCGAACAAACTTATTGAACGAGAGGTTGATTCACTACCAGTAGTTGAACCACAAGAGGGTGGTTTAACGATTGTTGGTCGTCTTACAAAAACAACGATTACACGAGCTTTCTTATCTCTTGCACAAAATGTCTAAATTGAAGGAGAGCTGCATGAAAAGACTACGCGTATTTGTTGTATCTGATTCTGTCGGTGAAACTGGTGACCAAGTTGCAAAAGCGGTTATTAGCCAGTTCCGACCGGGTCTTGAAAATACTGTAATTCGTCGATTTCCACATATTCAATCAGAGGAGCTTATCCGTAAAATTGTTTTTCTTGCTTCGCAGCAGCGAGCATTTATAGTCTATACACTTGTTCGTCAAGAAATGCGCAAATTATTACATGATTTATGTGAACAAGAAAAAATCCAGGCTGTGGATATATTAGGTCCAGCCCTACAATCAATGGCAGCTTTTATGGAAGAAAACCCATTGGAAACACCAGGAATTGTTCATATGCTGGATGATGATTATTTCAAAAAAATTGAAGCGATTGAATTCGCGGTGAAGTATGATGATGGTAGAGATCCGCGTGGATTATTACAAGCTGATATCGTACTCGTTGGGGTATCTAGAACATCTAAAACGCCACTATCACAGTATTTAGCTCATAAAAAATATAAGGTGGCGAATGTACCATTAGTGCCAGAGGTAGAACCACCAGAAGAGCTTTTACAGATAGACCCCAAAAAATGCTTTGGTTTAATCATCTCACCTGAAAAGTTAAACTTTATAAGGAAAGAAAGATTAATGTCTCTCGGCTTAAATGATGATGCCATCTATGCGCAGCATGAAAGAATTCTAGATGAAATACAGCATTTTGAAAAAATTGTCGGTAAAATAGGTTGTCAAGTTATTGATGTGACAAATAAAGCTGTTGAAGAGACAGCAAATACGATTATTGAACATATTTTGACCTGTAAATAAGGATAGTATTTTAAACCACCTCGGTTAGCAGAGGCGGTTTTTTTGAGTGGATTTTGAAAATGGTATAGATAAAAACTAATTTTTGTTTTATAATAATAAAATTGTGGTAAAAATATTTATAAGAGAAAAATCCTAATTTTTTGTCGAGAAATAAAGGAATTTTAAAACGAATAGCGAATTGTGTTTCTAGAACGCAAATATTAAAGATGGTGATGGATTTGGCAGGGAAGATTCCAGAAGAAGTAATTGAACAGATTCGCACACAATCGGATATCGTTGATGTTATTAGTGAATACATGCAGCTTACTAAGCGTGGGCGAAATTGGTTTGGTCTCTGTCCATTTCATGGAGAGCAAACACCGTCTTTTTCTGTATCTACAGACAAGCAAATTTTTCATTGCTTTGGTTGTGGTGCAGGGGGCAATGCCATTACTTTTGTAATGGATATTGAAGGCATTTCTTTTCCTGATGCAGTGGTGAAACTTGGGGAACGTGTTGGCATACACTTAGATGTTGAGCCAAGTTTTCCCGGAGGAACGAAAAAGATATCTAAAGCAGAAGAAAGGATGAAAGAAGCACACGCTTTTGCAGCAGATTTTTTTCATCATTTACTGTTGAACACAGAGGATGGTGAAGAACCTTTAAATTATTTGCTAGAAAGAGGATTTACAAGGGAACTTATAGAATCTAATAACATTGGTTGGTCTCTCCCAAGCTTTGATGCATTAACAATATTGCTTGAAAGAAAAGGTTATAACTTACAAGAAATTGCCGAAAGTGGCTTAATCATCAAAAGAGAGGGAGAAGAACGTTATTTTGATCGTTTTAGAGGACGTATCATGTTTCCTATTCGAGATGAGAATGGTAAAATTATTGCCTTCTCAGGACGTATCCTTTCATCCAATGGTGAGGAAGCAAAATATTTAAATAGTCCAGAATCACCAATTTTTCAAAAAAGTGAAGTGCTTTATAACCTAGATAAAGCACGAACTTCTATCAGAAAAAATCGTCAAGTAGTATTGATGGAAGGTTTTGTGGATGTTTTAGCAGCCAATTCTGTAGGTGTAATGAATGTTGTTGCGACAATGGGTACTTCGCTAACAAATCAGCATATCACAAAGCTAAAGCGCTTAGTAGAGCAAATTACGATTTGCTATGATGGTGATAATGCTGGATTTGATGCAGCGAAACGAGCAGCGCAGCTACTGCACACAGAGCGCATGAAAGTCAATATTGCCGTGTTGCCAGAAAAATTAGATCCTGATGAATACATTCGCACTTTAGGTGGACAAGCATTTAAGGAACAAATTTTGGAAAACCCTCATGCGTATATTGCTTTTATGATGATGCATGCTAGACGCAATAAGAACTTTCAATTTGAAAATGATACGCTTCAATATATTCAAGAAGTCCTTGAACAGCTAGTGGGTAGATCCTCACCAGTTGAACGAGATTTGTATATACGGCAGCTATCAAATGAAACAAATATCTCGGAAGAAGCCATTTATGCCCAATTCCGAAAACTGGAGGCTAATCAGGTACGTTCTGCAAAAGCAGAGATGCCTACACAGATACCTTCAATGCCAGTCACGCAACAACAAAAGCCTATGGACGCAGCCGAACGTGCCGAACGTTTATTACTGGCTCATATGCTTCATAATATAGATGTAGTGGACAGGGTATTACGTAGTGAGCAAAAAGAGCCATTTGTACGAGATACTTATATGGCTGTTTTTGTTCGCTTAGTAGGGTTTTATGAGGAGTATGGTCATCCTGATTATCAACGTTTTGTGGAAATTTTGGATGACGCTGAATTACGGAAAATTGTCATGGAAGCAGCTTTAGTCGAGCGAGATCCTGATCAAGCAGAGGCAGAGGTTATGGACTCCATCCGTCAGCTTCAAAAATATAGAATTGAGCAAGAAATTTATCAAAAGATGCATGAGTCAAAGGAAGCGGAGAAGATGCATGAGTATGCACGTGCACTTGAAATCGCCCAACAGATTATTCATTTAAGAAAATCGTTATCGGCGATTTAACCCGATTCGGTTGTTTAGAAGGAGGAAGGTTTATGGCGGACAAGTCAGAACGTTCAAAAGAGATAGAAGTAGAAATTACATTAGATGATGCAAAAAAATTCCTACAAGAAAAAGCGAAAACAGAAGGTGAAATTTCAATGAAAGAAATTTCAGAGAAACTAACACCTTATGAATTGGAAAACGAAGAAATTTTCCATTTCGCTGAGGATCTTGAAAAGCATAAAGATATTCAAATCATTGGAAAAGAAGAATTTGAAGAAGAGAGTCTAATGAAAGAAGAAGCGAACGAAGAAACTTTCGACTTAAATGATTTGAGTGTGCCACCAGGAGTTAAAATCAATGACCCTGTACGTATGTATTTAAAAGAAATTGGCCGAGTAGATTTATTATCTGCTGAGCAGGAAATTGCGCTTGCAGAACGTATAGAGCAAGGAGACGAGGAAGCACGTAAACGTCTTGCAGAAGCGAACTTACGTCTAGTTGTATCGATTGCAAAACGTTATGTTGGTCGTGGAATGTTATTCCTTGATTTAATTCAAGAAGGAAATATGGGTCTTATTAAGGCTGTTGAAAAGTTCGATTACCGTAAAGGGTTTAAATTCTCGACTTACGCTACATGGTGGATTCGTCAAGCGATAACACGTGCGATTGCTGACCAAGCGCGTACGATTCGTATTCCTGTTCACATGGTCGAAACCATTAATAAATTAATACGTGTACAACGTCAACTTTTACAAGATTTAGGTCGTGAGCCTTCTCCAGAAGAAATTGGAGAAGAAATGGATTTAACACCTGAAAAAGTACGTGAAATTTTAAAAATTGCACAAGAACCAGTATCTCTTGAAACACCAATTGGAGAAGAAGATGATTCCCATTTAGGAGACTTTATCGAGGACTCAGAAGCACAATCTCCATCCGACCATGCAGCCTATGAACTGTTAAAAGAACAATTAGAGGATGTACTAGATACGTTAACAGACCGTGAAGAAAACGTACTTCGTTTACGTTTTGGTTTAGACGATGGTCGCACACGTACATTAGAAGAGGTAGGAAAGGTCTTTGGCGTAACACGTGAACGTATTCGTCAAATCGAGGCGAAAGCACTAAGAAAATTACGCCATCCTTCTCGCAGTAAACGTTTAAAAGATTTCTTAGAATAAAATTAAAAATAGCTGGAGCTATCCAAGTAGTGAGAAAATGACTAATTGGTATAGCTCCTTTTTTATAGAAATGAAAAGTGAACAAAAAGAAATTAGCCCTGCTATTCACCTATCGATGTTACGCAATGATAGATAATTAGAATGAGGGAAATGCTAGATTTGCGACTTTATACAGATGTGTTTTCAAATAGTGTGAGATAAAATTGTAATACAACCATTATTAAGCAATGTTTGGAGCTAACACTATGACAAATCCTCGTAAAAAAATAATCCTTAATGAAATTTTGTTTTGGAAGCAAAATAAACTTTTACCTGAGCACTATTGTGACTTTTTAGCAGCTCTTTATACAGAGGGGGCTGATATAGAGGAGTTAGAACCAGTGCAACATCCTAAACAAGCGGTCTTGCCATCAGAAAAAAGAAAAATGATCCTGTTAGTAGTAGGTCTATGTATCGTCATAATGGCTGTTTTGGCACTCTATTTTACAATGCAATCTTTAACATTGATTTTTACAGTAATCGTGGGAGTAGGCGCTTGCATCTTATTTATTGCTGCGTGGCAAATGGCACAAAAAAAACATCTACTAGCCCCTATTTTTCATGTACTAGCGGCTATTCTGTTATTTAGTATGTCGATCCGCATTTGTACTACATATTTTAGTGGAAATAATACGGTTTTATTTTGCTTGATTGCAATGAATTGTGTCATATGGCTTTGGTCAGGTATCAAAATGAAACTTCTATATTTCACAGTCTCAGGTGCTTTAGGATTAATAGCATTGATTGGGTACTATATCATAAATTTATCTTGATTTAGCGAATGTTTTTTGTATCGATGTACAGAGGACTCCATCTACTATATTAGAGAAGAAAACTTAATCGAACTTTAGTGTTTTTATAAATATCATAATTTGTGACAATTTATCTATAATAAGAACATCATCATGTTAAAGTTTTAACCTAAGAAGATTCAAAATCTGTACGCTGATTTTAAGCGTGCAGATTTTTACTTTTTGGGTATATGAATGCGTGAAAAGGGTATGATAACAGCATGAATATAATGAAAAAGAAATTGTATAAAAGGATAAATTTGACCAATTTTGGATGTTGGCAAGACATATTTTATCCAATAGATACAGAAATGTCGAATTTGTTACAAACAAAGGAAAACTTAGCGAATAGGGCTTTTCGTTTCTTTGTTAATGAAGTACAATATTAGATGTTGACTGATTCTATATTATAATAGAAGTAGACTTAAAATGAGGAGGGGAAACTTATGAAAAACAATCCAGTCGTTCCTTACATCTTAATTCTGGCATTTGGTATTGGTCTTATTTTCTTCATGTCTTTACAAGGTGCAGATAACAAGAAAGAAATTGCTGCTGAACATGAGGGTGGTGGCGAAACTACTACAGAAACAACAGACGCAGATGCTGATGGTTCAGCACTAGTACAAGCTTGTATTGGTTGTCACGGTGGTGACTTAACTGGTGGTATGGGTCCAAACCTACATGGCTTAGATGAAGCTCATATCGTAGAAGTTTTAACTAAGGGTATCGAAGGTACTCCAATGCAACCAAACATGAAAACTGAAGCGGAAGCAAAAGCAATCGCTGAATACATTTCTACTTTAGAATAGTAAAACTGACAAGTAGCTGTACTGAAATCGTACAGCTACTTTTTAGGTTTAAAGAATCATGAAGATGGGGTTGTCCACATAAAAATGTGAGACAACTCCATTTGTTTTTTTTCACGACATCATCCATACTATTAATGGACTCTATTGAAGATAGGCGGTATAAAAATGAACGCACAAAAACTTTCAAAGCGATTAGAAGCAGTAGCAAAATTTGTTCCCACAGGAGCGATCATGGCGGATATTGGTAGTGACCATGCCTATTTACCATGCTATTTAATTCATAATGGAACAGCCTCTTATGCCATAGCAGGGGAAGTTGTAAAAGGGCCTTATGAATCAGCTGTAGGACAAGTACAGAAGGAAAACTTAACTGAAAAAATGACAGTCCGCCTTGCAGATGGATTAGCAGCAATTGAAGAAGCTGACCATGTGGATACAATCACGATAGCTGGGATGGGTGGACCATTGATTGTTTCCATTCTAGAGAAACATCCAGAGAAGCTTCAAGGTGTCACACGTCTTATTTTACAACCAAATATACATGCTAAGGTCATTCGTGAGTGGGCTTTAGCACAACAGTGGGCGATTCTTGATGAAGAGATTTTAGAGGAAGATGATAAAATCTATGAAATCCTTGTGTTACAAAGAGGGCAAATGGAGCTCTCTACAGCAGAGATTTTGTTTGGGCCTAAACTAAGCCTGCGTAAATCACCGGTATTTACGAAAAAATGGTTGCGCGAAAAAGACAACTGGCAACGTGTACTACAATCCATTGAAGGAGCAGAACAGACACCTGAAATTGAAGAAAAACGTGCAGAGTTAATGGCTCTGATACACTTAGTAGAAGGAGTTTTGTAGATGAAAACGGTAAATGGCCAAGAAGTTATTCAAGTGTTCGAATCATGGTCACCCAAAAAACTAGCTTGTATGGACAATGATCCAATTGGACTAGCCATAGGGACCCTAAACAAACCTGTAAACAAAGTATTGGTGACGTTAGATGTCAATGAAGCCGTTGCAAATGAGGCCATAGAAAAGGGCTGTGAGCTGATTATCGCTCATCATCCACCAATCTTTAGACGCCTGGCGAATATCCGCACAGATCATCCAGCAGGGCGTTTATATGAAAAGCTCATTAAACATGATATTGCTGTATATGCTGCTCATACAAACTTAGATGTAGCTGAAGGTGGAGTCAATGATTTACTAGCAGATGCCCTACAGCTAAAAAATCGTTCAATATTAGAAGAAACGTATGCTGAAAATCTGTTGAAGCTAGCAGTCTTTATACCAACTGCCAATGCAGAAGCATTACGTGAGGCGCTTGCAAAGGCTGGGGCAGGTCGTATTGGGGACTATGAAGCATGCAGTTATACAACGACTGGAGAAGGACGATTCCGTGCATTAGCAGGAGCAAATCCGTTTGTTGGCTCTGTTGGCGAATTACATGTGGAGGAAGAAGTGAAGGTAGAAGTCGTATTTCCTGAATCCATTAAAAGTCGCGTGTTAAAGGCCATGTTGACTAGTCATCCTTATGAGGAGCCTGCCTATGATGTAATACGTCTTGAGCAGCAAACAAATGTGATGGGATTAGGGCGTGTTGGTTACTTAACGCAAGAAATGACGTTGCAACAATTTGCTGAATTCGTAAAGCAACAACTAGATGTCCCGGCAGTTCGTGTAGTTGGGGATTTACAATCCACGGTCAGCAAAGTGGCGCTTGTAGGTGGAGACGGCAATAAATATATTTATGCGGCAAAACGTGCAGGAGCAGATGTTTTCTTAACAGGTGA
The DNA here is from genome assembly GCF_043359455.1 of Lysinibacillus sp. PWR01. NCBI lineage: Bacteria > Bacillati > Bacillota > Bacilli > Caryophanales > Bacillaceae > Lysinibacillus > Lysinibacillus sp. PWR01. Next base: position 14,034 of record NZ_JBHERJ010000065.1, read on the forward strand.
TATGTACTTCCATACAGCACAGGACGCACAAGCGATTGACTTGCAAATAGTAGATCCTGGTCATCATGTAGAAAAGGTGATGATTGCGGGAGTAGCAAAAAAAATGGCTGAACTATGTGAGAATAAAAAATATCTGGTTGAATTCGTCCAATCAACCATCCATACAGAACCATTTTTATTTGTATAAGTGAGGGAACAAATATGGCTAATGAAAGACCAGCTGGCAATAAGGCCGGCAAGCTATGGATCATGATTGGTTTATTCATCGTTGTTTTTGGTATTGGTATGACGGTGATGACAAATATGGTCAATAATAAGAAAATCGATGCAATGACACAGCAATGTGAAGATGATGGGAGACAAGCGATAGTATCAAAGGAAAAAAATTTTTTATCCACGAGCTATTCATTTGAATGTAAAAAATGAAATGGAGGCTGAACGCTAGTAGAACTAGTGTTTCAGCCTTTTTTTATGCAAGGAATCTATGGATAGTGATAAGATGAAGATAAAATTTATTAGCAGAAATGGAGAGAGTTATTTTGTTTATCCGTTTATCCAAAGATCAGCAGGAAATGATTCTTGCTGATATTCAACGATTTTTCTATAATCAGCGTGATGAAGACATTAGTGAGTTTGAAGCGGAGCGTGTATTAGATTTTATTAAGGAGCATATTGCTCCCTATATTTATAATGCTGCCTTGTCTGATGCTAAGTATGTAGTGGAAAGACAATACGCCTCTATTGAAGAGGAATTAGAGGCATTGGAGCAGCCCATTCAAATGAAATAATCCTCTTTATCCCTCTAGTTTAAATATTTGACAGGAAATAAAGATTGATGGTACCTTAATCTTGAATTAAAGATAATTTAATTCAAACTATTCAGAGCTAATTAACTGGTGATGAATAAAGGGATATTTTCCTGACCAAAATGGTTACGAGTGGCGAGCACGTACTATGAACCGTGATCGAGTCACAAGAATGGATGATAAGAGGAGGCGTCATATGTTAAAAATCGGTATTATTTTAGGAAGTACGCGAGAAGGTCGTGTAAGCCCACAAGTTGGAACTTGGGTAAAGGAAGTTGCGGAAAAACGTCGTGATGCGGAATATGAAATAATTGATATCGCTGATTTTAAATTACCGTTTTTAGGGGAGCCAGGAGGAGATACTTCTGGTGTAGCTGCATGGTCAGAAAAAGTAGCAGCATGTGACGGCTTTGTCTTTATTGTTGCAGAGTACAATCACTCCATTACAGGTGCATTAAAAAATGCATTAGATTATTTACGAGTGGAATGGAACAATAAAGCTGCTGGTATCGTCTCTTACGGTTCTGTTGGAGGTGCACGTGCAGCAGAGCATTTACGGGGAATTCTTGGAGAATTACTAGTTGCCGATGTTCGAGTGCATCCAGCATTATCATTATTTACTGATTTTGAAAACGGCTCTGTCTTTAAACCAAAAGAGGTGCAAGCAGATTCTGTTCATCAAATGTTAGATCAGCTTGTACCATGGTCAACGGCTTTGAAAACAATTCGATCATAACCTCAAGAATATGATTCAGACGGCCGCTTTCAGAAAGCGGTCGTTTTTTGATAAGGTAAAATCCATTAATGTTTGATTTCTTCAATGACTTTTTCTTTTAAATCATTCTCCATAGAAGATAGTTTTACAGTATTTGTCAGGCGCTCTTTTAATTCTTTATCTGTCATAATGCCACGTTCCTCTAAGATTTGTATGAGCAGATTTAATGTCAGCATATTTTTAATATCCGCTGCTTTTGATTCCATATAAAACCCTCCAAAATGATAGAATTACTACCTCTTAAGTGTACTCCTTTTTGAGAAGCATGGCACAGAAAGGACAAAACAAAGCAAATTTATTTCGCGTCCCGGAATATGTGGGAAAAAGTAAGCGATACAAGATCTGATAGACCAGTTTGAACATTTGCTGATTTCCCTTATGATGTATTTGACACTGCGTTTTTTAGTACGAAAAGTATCTGCTATTTCAAGCTAGAAAAGCGAATATTGTAGTAAAAGGGGACATACCTTCCTATCAGGAGGGAGATTCAATGGTTAAACGGTTTGGGCTTGTGATCGGACTGTTAGTAGTCATTATATCTATGTTAATCCTAGTTGATAAATTAGTAGGAGAGAAAAGGTCAGAAGCAAATAAAAAGGCTCACTCGCTTATTACAAATGAAGAGTTGAGTCTATCTCGGTTGAAGGATAAGCTCCTTGAAAAGTATGTCGGCATTGACGTCAAAACGACTGAAAAAAAGGAATTAGTGATTCAAGTTGTAGGCGGAGAAGACTATTTTCAATCAGTCAAAAAAGATATGGAATCCATTGCAAAAAAGGCTATTCAAACGTCTCCATTAAAGGACTATCCCATAGTCTTTGAAAGGTGGGAGTTTACCTCCTTGCTCGATAACAACAAGATGATGGGGGATGATATAAACCTATTGATGGAAGATTTAATCGCAGGTTTAGAAGCTTTTGATGTATACGAATATTTAGTCATTGAAAATCGAACGACCATTACAATTCAAACAACAATAAAGGGTGCCACTCATGAGGCACTTGAGTTAGCGTTGAGGATGGAAGAAGCCATCAAGAAGATTGTACAAGCAAAAGCATCACAAAATGATTCCTATGTCATTAACATATTAAATGTACAGCGCGAAAAAATAAATTAGCCTTGTAGAAAGGTGACCCATGATAAAGGCATCGAGAATTAGACGCTCGATGCCTTTGTCATGTTTATAGCTAGACTATGTAGTTATTGCAAAGAGTGCTTGATAAAGGGTTGCGAGGAGTGCAACAAAGTGCATATCGTCCGTATGGAAAAGCTTAAACTGTATACCTGTAAGTACTAGTTCAGTTTCCATAGAGCTTGCACTAGCAATCTTTTCATCATTGCAATATAAATAGGCAGTAGAGGTAAAATCCTTTTCAAAACGAAATTCTAAATCGTCCATCTTGAATGAATAAGAGGATTCTAATAATTGCACTGTTTTCCGTTGAATCGGTATCAAGCTACCATTAGGCATGACAATTTGATAGCTGACTCCTTTTGTTAACAGGGTCGATTGTACTTGAAAAAGTGGTGCACCTAATGTAGTGCGTGTTTCATAACGATAAGGCAATGTTTGCTGTGCCGCTACCAGCAAGACAGCATTCAGTACTTTACCAGTAGAGGATCGTTCCATTTTTTGAAGCACACATACTGTTTCGTTGTGTTCATTCACGATCGGAATATCGGTAAAGCTTTTAAAGCCTTTCGGATAGGTAAGTGTAAATGTTGCCATAAAGAAACCTCCAGTCATTATCTATACGAGTAAGCAGTCGAGGAGGTTTCAAGAAATGAGCTCTACGATCCTTTTTATCAACATGCCTATCTACTATAAATGAATAGGCTACTGAAATAGCGAATTATTTCGCTTTCAGCAGCCTTTTTCATTTTATGGCATCTGGGTATGCCCTGACAGAGCACGTTTTTCCTGCTCTGTATCAAATTCTTTTTCCATTTTTGACACGACCACTGTTGCCACACCATTCCCAATTAGATTTGTGACAGCACGTGCTTCTGACATAAAGCGATCTACGCCGATTAAAAGGGCAATCCCCTCTACAGGAATCATCGGGAATGCTGCTAATGTTGCTGCAAGTGTAATAAAGCCAGAGCCTGTTACACCAGCTGCTCCTTTAGAAGTAAGCATTAAGATGGCTAATAACGTAATTTGATGCCAAATATCTAAATCCACACCATAGGCTTGTGCAATAAAGATAGCCGCCATTGATAAGTAAATGGATGTTCCATCTAAGTTAAATGAATAGCCTGTTGGAATAACTAGTCCTACCACTTGCTTCGAACAGCCATAGTTTTCGAGCTTACGCATCATGGAAGGTAGTGCAGATTCGGATGAAGATGTTCCGATAACGATAAAAATCTCATCTTTAATGTACTTAATAAATTTAAAAATACTAAAGCCGAAGTAATGGGTAATCAATCCAATAATCACAACAATAAAAATAAACATTGTAAGATAAACAGATAACATTAAAAATCCTAAGTTTCCAAGTGATTTAAGTCCAAAGTTTCCAATTGTATAACTCATGGCACCGAATGCACCAATAGGAGATAGTTTCATCACCATGTTAACGATTTTAAAGAAAATATCTGCCACTTGCTCGAAAAATTTAATAACGGGTTTAGCTGGTTCTCCGATTGCTGCAGCGGCTAATCCAAATAAAACAGCTGAGAATAAGACTGGTAATAATTCACCGTTTGCTAAAGCACCTACTACATTTTCAGGAATTATTTGCATAATAAATGCACCTAAACCATGTTCTGCAGCAGCCGCTTCTGTATATTGTGAAACATCAGCACCACTTGCCGCATCTGTATTAAAACCTTTACCTGGTTGTACAATATTGACAACGATTAAACCAATTGCAAGAGCAAAGGTTGAAACAATTTCAAAATAAATTAAAGCCTTGCCACCAATTTTCCCAACCTTTTTAACATCCCCCATACTACCAATGCCGATTACGACTGTTAAGAAGATAATTGGTGCTATCAACATTTTAATCAGTTTAATAAATATATCCGCCAAGATTTTGAGCTTTGCCCCGAATTCTGGGAATGTTGCTCCGACGATAATCCCTAGTACAATGGCGATCAATACTTGTACTGTTAAGTTTTTCAAATTTATCCGCATATAGTTCTCCCCCTACAACATCTTTGAATATTGTGTGAACGCTTTCATGTGGTTATCATAGCTGAAATTTTCCGACAATAGTGCTTATGACCGTAATGGTTGTATTGTTCATTTTGGTCATTTTCATGGTGGGGGGAGTTGAAGCTAGTAATATCAAGGATTTTGAGCTGTTTTATAGTAGATTTGAATTTATTGAATCTATTATAATACAAAAGAAAAAATCCTTACGTTTTGTAAGGATCTTTCATTAATGAACAAAAGTATTAGGGAGCAACGATTTTTTCAATCTCTGCTAAGATTTGATCGTTTTGAATATGCGCTCGATAAAAATCATAGACAGGGGCTAGTTGTTCCTTAAAGCGCTGTCTCTCTTGTGGATTCATTGTATACACATCAAAATCATCTAGCTGTTTCAGTTTTTCCATATCTTGTTCATTCATCAGCGCAGCCTGCTCAAATTGCCAATCGGTTGTTTCCTTCATAGCATCCAACAACTGATGCTGAATTTTGACAGGTAGAGAATTCCAAAAGGTTTCATTCATTAACACAGCATAGCCCAAAATACCATGTTGGGTGATCGACATATGTTTTTGTACTTTGTAAAAACCCTTTGAATAGATATTAGAAGCGGTATTTTCTTGTGCATCTATCGCATGTTTCTCTAAATCTGAAAAAACCTCACTAAAAGAAATGGGTATAGGTGTTGCTTTGACCACTTCAAATTGCTTTTCTAATGTTTTACTTGGCATCGTACGCACGCGTAAGCCCTGTAAATCTTCAAATGTATGAATAGGGTGATCGACAGAGGTTAGATGCTTAAACCCATTGTACCAAAAGCCAAGTCCTTTAATATGGATTTGCTCTAGCTCATTGACTAATTGTTCACCAATAGAACCTGTTAGGACTTCCTTTACTTCCTCGTTTGTATTAAATAGATAGGGTAAATCAAGCACCTGCCAATTAGGAACATAGGCTGTCATCTTCGAAAAAGTAGGGATGATCATTTCTACGTCACCCTTTTGCAATGCCTGAAATTCATTTTCATCATTAAATAAAGAGGAGTTGGAGTAGACATGTACTTTGACTTTCCCGTGTGTTTTTTCTTCTACTAGCTCAGCAAATTTATTGGCAGCTTGTCCTTTAGGCGTATTTTCAGCGACGACATGACTTAAATGAATCGTTATCTGTGTGTCTAAGCCCTTTTGTTCATCATCGTAGGGTAATGGCTTGGCGAATAGTAATCCTTGCTGAACACTGATAGAGACGATTAATACAAACACAGTTATAATCGTTCCAATAATAAATTTTTTCATTGAATACACCCAATTTATTCGTATTTTCTGATGTTTTTGTTATTCTAACATATGGAGTAAGCTAAAATATAGTAGGAGGGAGGCGGTCATATGAAATTTCACAAGTTATCCATGCAGAGAAAAATTATGTCTCTGACTTTTTTTATTCTGATGCTTTCCTTTAGTATTGGTGGTACTTTTTTGTTAGGTTTTGTCATGAATGAGCAAAAGACCAAACTAAGTGATCAGGCATTTCTTGTAGCAAAAACCGTCTCACAGCTCCCTGAAATCAAAACATATATTGCGAGTGATAATCGCGCTGAGGCTATACAGCATATTAACCCTGTCGTAGAAGAAATCCGTGATATCAATGGGGCAAAATATATTGTTGTTCTTGATATGCAACGACGGAAATATTCTCATCCTAACAGTCAGGAACTTGGTCGAATATCACATTCTGGAGATTTAAACGCTGCTTTTTCAGAGCATTACTATACCTCGATTGCACGTGGGGAACATGGTAATATGGTTCGTGCGTTTGTCCCAATTATGAACCATGAAGGACGACAAATAGGTGTCACAGTAGTGGGGTACAGTGTACTTACAGTAGTGGAGTTACTGCAATCAATGCAAACCGAACTAATGATTACTGTTCTATTATCGTTGATTTTTAGTGCATGGGGAGCACGAACATTGGGGCTGCATATGAAAAAGCAAATGTTTGGGTTAGAGCCGCATGAAATTGCCAAAATGTATGTAGAACGTACAGAAACGTTTAATGCCATGCATGAAGGTATCATTGCTATCGATAATGATTTGACCATTACGATTTTTAATGAAAAAGCCTGTGATATCTTAGGGGTCAATGAAAACCCCTCTACATTGATAGGACAGAAAATCTTTCATGTCCTGCCAGATACACGACTTCCTGAAATTTTAGAGCTGGATCAGCCGTTATTTAATCGTGAGCTGTATATTAATAATCATAGTATTATGAGTAATCGAATTCCGATACAGGTTAATGGCGAAACTGTTGGAGCAGTGGCCATGTTTAAGGACCGTACGGAAGTGAAAAAACTTGCCGAAGAATTAACAGGAGTGAGGGCATTTGTCCAAGCCCTTCGCGTGCAAACACATGAGCATAAAAATAAACTGCATACAATAGCAGGTCTTTTACAGCTAGGTCATCATGACCAGGCACTTTCTTACTTAACACAGGTGAAGGAAGAGCATGATGAAATCACTAACTTTTTAAATGAACGAATAAAAAATGAAAATATATCTGGACTACTGCTCAGTAAAATTTCCTATGCGAAAGAACAAGGAATTCGGCTGGAAATTGATCGTGAAAGCCGACTAACATCCTTTCCACCTAATTTGGATCATCATGATTTCGTCATTCTCTTTGGTAATTTAATAGAAAATGCATTTGATGCATTAAAGGATGTACAGGTTGAGGAGAAAGTGATTCATGTTTCTGTGGATGAAGATGATGATGTACTAGCTATTTTAGTAACCGATAACGGTGTTGGCATGACGGAAGAGGTCAAGCAGCACATTTTTGACAATGGTTATTCTACAAAAGAGAAAAACTACCGTGGAATAGGGTTATTTTTAATAAAAGAAATCGTCGAAAAAGGACAGGGTGATATTGAAGTCATCAGTGAGCCAAACAAAGGCACAAGTTTTTTAATCACCTTTTATTATGCATAATGGGATGGAGGGCTAGCAGTGGCACAGATCAAGGTATTATTAATTGAGGATGATCCAATGGTACGAGAGGTAAATCGTCAATTTATTGAAAAGGTAGAACATTTTCAAGTGATTGGACAGGCACCTAATGGCTTAGAAGGCATTACACAAATTCGTCATCTTGAGCCTGATTTAGTTTTTATGGATATTTTTATGCCAGAGCAAGATGGTATTACAAGCTTACGCAAAATACGTGAGCTGGATATACCAGTAGATGTCATTACCGTAACGGCTGCAAATGACATGGAGACAGTGAAACAGGTACTGCATCTAGGTGTTTTTGATTATATAATGAAGCCATTTTCTTTTGAACGTGTCAAAGGGACACTTGACAATTATTTACGCTTTAAAAAGCAAACACAAACAGAACATGAGCTCACACAAGGAGAATTGGATCAGTTATTTCATTATCGTGATGGACAAACCATTTTGGAACAATCCGTTCCATTGAAATCTGAGAAAAATCTCCCAAAAGGTTTTAATCGTACCACACTTGAAAAGGTTGTGCACTTTTTACAATCGGTAGATGGTGCCTCAGCAGAAGAAGTAGCGAGTGGAGTGGGTATTGCCCGCGTAACTGCCAGAAGATATTTAGATTATTTAGAGAAACAAGAGGAAATCATAATGGATGTCCATTACGGTGGGATTGGTCGTCCGATAAACTATTATTTTAGTAAATAAAGAAAATCCTGATTGTCATGATGGCAACCAGGATTTTTTGCTATTCATTAATAGGGCAGGATTTTATCAACAGGTGTTGGTGTCTTAATCTTTGGCAGAATTTTATTAAGTGTCACTGTACGCTTGATCTCGTGTGTAGATGGATCATTTTCATCAAATTGATCAAGGAAGTTAATCACCTCTTTTACAATTGGTGTTGGCGTAGAAGCACCCGCTGTTACTGCTACAATGTTGATCCCTTTTAACCATTCTACTTTTAGCTCTGAAACATCTGCAATTCGATAGGATGGTGTTCCTGCAATTTCTACAGAAACTTGTGTTAAACGGTTCGAGTTATTCGATTTAGGATCACCTACAACAATTAGTAAATCCGCTTCACCTGCTTGCTGAGCAACAGCCTCTTGACGGACTTGTGTAGCTAAGCAAATCTCTTTGTGTACCTCAATATGTGGAAATTTTTCCTTTAAACTATCCATTAAATGGGCGACATCCCATTGGCTCATTGTCGTTTGATTTGTGACAAGTAATTTATCATTTGTTAATTGTAAAGCATCAATATCGTTAGAAGACTGTACTAAATGGACATGCTCCGGGGCAACGCCAATAGCACCCTCTGGTTCGGGATGTCCTTTTTTACCAATATAAATAATGTCATAGCCTTCTGCAGATTTTTCACGAATTAAATCGTGGGTAACTGTTACATCAGGACATGTAGCATCAATGGACACTAAGCCTTTTCGCTTCGCAATCTCACGAATTTCCGGTGAAACACCATGTGCTGTAAAAATGACAGTACCTGTTTCAACTTGTTCAATAATTTCTAGGCGGTTCTCACCATCTAACGTGATGATACCATCCTCTTCAAACGCATCTGTGACATGTTTATTATGCACAATCATCCCTAAGATGTAGATAGGTCTTGGTAATGTTTTATCAAGTGCGGCGTTACGAGCGATCACCATCGCATCCACAACACCGTAGCAATAGCCACGTGGATTAATTTTTAATACTTGCATGGTGGTTGTGACTCCTTTCAAGCTTACCTATCTACATTATAACGGACAGGGACTGTGAATACAAAGAAACGTTCATTTACATAGGTGGTTGGAAAATACGTGGTTTGGATGGAAGTGGCTCGGGAGGCGTAAATGATGCACTTTGCCTGGATGACCGTCTACTTCCAGCAGCCTTACTGTCGCTTCCTGCTGCTTCAGCTGCTCCACCGCCAGAGGAAGGAAGTCCTTGGAATCCTTTATACAATTTTAAGAGTGATGGAATATTTTTCACCATTGGCATAGCTTGTTGGATATAAGGGGTATAGGTTTTGGCTGTATTGAATAAACTGTTGGCTTGCTGTAAAAATGAACCGACTTTCGAAGCTTCTTGCACAGGTGGCATCGGCATTTGCCCTCCAAATGAACCTATTCCATTAGCCATTGGAAAGCCGCCTGGAATTCGTGGTTGACCAGGGAAGCCTCCAGGAGGGAAAAAGGACTGTGGCGACATCTGTGGAGGTGTTTGCATGGGCATGGGCATTCTCATGCCACCCGGGTACATTGGGTATGGATAAGGTGGTCGAAATACCATAATGATCTCCTTTCTACTTGTTTTTCATTGATGACATACCTGACTATAGCTATGATATGCAAAGGCTAATGGGAGGGTTCAATATAGATCAACAATAACCCACGATCCATATGTGGAAATGCACAGAAGTGACCTACTACTTTTTGCTTGTGAGCGTATTATATGTAGATAAAAAAATTGTGCCACAAGTTTACCTTGGAACGCCGAACGACAAAAAACGCCGAGCAACTACTCGACGTTTTTCTTTATCTTGATTCAGCAGAAAACGCCACCTCTATCGGTGGTGAGATGACTGCATAAATTGTTCTCTTTGATTCAGTCGGTGTCCAAACACCGACTGAATCAAGATAAAAGCTCCAGCGGATGTCACAGATTTTGAAGAGGAAGCCCGAAAAAAATCTGGACGCAATTAAGCTGAGGCGTAATTGATGCTAGATTATGCTTGAGAATTGACAAGAATTTTAATATGATTACGTTCCTTCATTAAAGCTTCAAAGCCTTCTGTTACTACTTCATCAAGAGCAATTCGTTTTGTAACAAGCTTGTCTGCAGGGAAGTAACCTTGTGTCATAAGCTCCATTACTGCTGGGAAAATATCGCGGTAGGCAATAATTCCTTTGACTGTACGCTCTGATAGAACAATGTTGTTCGGCTGGATAGCTGCTGTAGACTCCCAAATCGACACGATGATTGTTTCGCCTTCAAAAGTTGTTGAGTCAATAGCTTGTTGTAATACTACAGGAACGCCCGTTACTTCAAAGGCAACATCTACGCCACCATTTGTTAATTCATGTAGACGCGCAACGGCATCTTCATCTTTAGGGTTAATGACAGCTGTTGCACCTAGTTCTAAAGCTTTTGCGGCACGCTCTGCCGAAAGCTCTACAGCATAGATTTCTGCAGCGCCTGCTGCACGTAATGCTTCGATAACAAGAAGTCCGATAGGTCCTGTTCCAAAGACAGCAGCTTTGTCACCGGCTTTTAATTTACTTTGACGCACGGCATGTAAAGCGACTGCTGCTGGTTCTACAAGTGCCCCTTGCTCATAAGAAAGACCTTCTGGCATTTTGTGAACTAATTTTTCCTCTACCATTGTATATTCGGAGAATCCTCCGCCACCGCCTGAAAGACCGTGGAAACCTAAATGCTTACAAATATTATATTTACCTTTTTTACAGGCAGCACATTCGCCACATGCAAGGATTGGTTCTACTACTACTGGATCTCCTATTTTAACAGATGTTACACCATCGCCAATTTCAACTACTTCTCCTGAGAATTCATGTCCCATCACAATGGGCGCGATGTCTTTACTTACATAGTGAGGTTGCTCCACTGGAATAAAGATTGGCCCAGCTGCGTATTCATGTAAATCACTGCCACAAATCCCTGTCCAATGTACTTTAATTTTTACTTTTCCAGGTGCGATGACTGGTTCTTCAATGTTTTCTACACGGATGTCTTTTGCTTTATACCATCTTGCTGCTTTCATAATCTATCAACCTCCTATAATGTCTTACAGCCCTATCATAACATGTGGAGAATCTGCTAATCATTAGTTCCCTATAAATTGACATAAAAATTACATATTACAAGCGTTTTCGAACATTGTTGCAGCGCTTTTTTGATTGCATATTCTGCGTATTTCAAGTACCTTTGATAAGGGCTTTGTTACGGTGATAATAAAACATTAAAATTATGTTTATGCTAGTAAGAAATAGGACGTAAATATACCTTAAAGTTCGAATCATGGTACAATGAAAAAGATGTTAGGAGGAACGAATGATGTCAAAATATACTGATTATAATTTTCAGCCATTTTTGCAGGACGCCATTGCAAATCTTGGCTTTACAGAACCGACACCAATTCAAAAAGAAATTATTCCGCTTTTATTAAAAGGGAAGAGTGCTATTGGACAGGCACATACAGGAACAGGGAAAACACATAGTTTTTTAATTCCGATTGTTCAACGTATTGATGCAGAAAAACAGGAAGTACAGGCCGTTATTACTTCTCCTACACGAGAGTTAGCACAACAAATTTTTGATGCATTAAATCAACTAATAGAAGGAACTGCTATTCAAGCAAAACTATTTATTGGGGGTACGGACAAACAACGCTCCATTGATAAATTAAAAACACAGCCACAAATTGTTGTTGGAACACCAGGACGTATTCGTGACCTTGTTTCAGCACAAGCGTTATTTGTGCATACAGCACCAATTTTAGTTGTTGATGAAGCGGATCTAGCTTTTGATATGGGCTTTATTGAAGAGATTGATGGATTTGCTTCTCAGATGCCAGAAAAGCTTGAAATGTATGTTTTTTCTGCAACAATTCCGGAAAAACTTCAGCCGTTTTTAAAGAAATATATGGAAGCGCCAGTGCACATCCATATGAATGATAAACGACCAGTGGCAGAAGGGATCGATTTTGTACTTGTGCCAGTGCGCTCAAAATCGCGTAACAAACGTTTACTAGAAGTTATTGAAGGCATTAATCCGTTTTTAGCTGTTATTTTTACCAATACACGTAAAACAGCAGAACACGTTGCTGGTTACTTAAATGAACATGGTATCCGTTGTGGCCAAATTCACGGTGATTTAAGTCCACGTGATCGCAAAAAGATGATGAAGCAAATACGTGATCTTGACTACCAATACATTGTAGCGACTGATTTAGCTGCTCGTGGTATCGATATTCAAGGAATTTCTCATGTAATTAACTACGAAATCCCAGAGGACTTAGAATTCTTTATTCACCGTGTTGGTCGTACAGCTCGTGCAGGCAATAAAGGGACAGCCATTACTTTATTTGAGCCATCAGATGAGGATGCAGTAGTTCGCGTAGAAAAAATGGGCATTCCTTTTGTACAAAAAGATGTCAAAGATGGCGAATGGTCAGAGTTAAAAGAGCGTCATGCTCGTAAAAATCGTGTGAAGCAAGAGAATGAAATTGATGTGAAAGCAAAAGCATTGGTGCGTAAGCCTAAAAAGGTGAAACCTGGCTATAAACGTAATATGAAGTGGGAAATGGAAAAAGTTAAAAAACGTGAACGTCGCTTAAAAGCACGAGGTAAAAAATAAGGAGGCTTTTACATGTTACTTGGCTCACATGTTTCGATGAGTGGGAAAGAAATGCTACTTGGCTCTAGTAAAGAGGCTCTATCATACGGAGCCAATACATTTATGATTTATACAGGAGCACCGCAAAATACGCGTCGCAAAGCCATTGCTGACTTAAACATCATGAATGGCCTCCTGCATATGAAAGAGCATGGTATGACCAAAATTGTTGTCCATGCACCTTATATTATTAATATTGGCAATACAGAAAAACCAGAAACATTCCGTCTCGGCGTAGATTTTCTACAATCAGAAATTGAACGTACTGCCGCACTGGAAGCAACGCAAATTGTTTTACACCCTGGGGCCCATGTAGGTGCAGGTGCTGATGCTGGAATTGCTAAAATTATTGAAGGTTTAAATGAGGTATTATCTCAAGACTATCCCGTTCAAATTGCATTAGAGACCATGGCAGGGAAGGGGACAGAATGTGGGCGTTCCTTTGAAGAACTTGCTAAAATTATTGACGGTGTAACAAATAATGAACGTCTTTCTGTATGCTTTGATACTTGTCACACACATGATGCTGGCTATAATATTGTAGAAGATTTTGATGGTGTATTAAACGAATTTGATAAAATAATCGGTGTGGAGCGCATTAAAGTATTGCATATTAATGACTCCAAAAATGTGCGAGGTGCAGGCAAAGATCGCCACGAAAATATTGGCTTTGGTCATATTGGCTTTGATGCCCTCAACTATGTAGTACATCATCCGCAATTAATGGATGTTCCCAAAATTTTAGAAACGCCATTTGTTCCTCTCAATAGTGATGCCAAATCTAAGGTAGCTCCGTATAAAGTGGAAATCGATATGTTACGAAACGGTACATTTAAGCCTGAGCTTATTGAAGCGTTAAAAGGCTAACATTAAATAACCCGAAATCAGGCTGTGATTCTGATTTCGGGCTTTTTTTATTTTGTAAACAAGGCGATGAGTTGACGAGAGCGCTTTCTTCCTAAAACGGCCTCCACTTCAACAAGAATATCTTTAGGAATACCTAAAAATAGCCAAGAAAATGAGAATTGCTCCAAATAAGGTCGAAGTTTTTTTACTTCAGAAGTCGTAATGTTAAAGCCTTCTTCACGAGCAATCGCGACAATTTCCTTATCCGTGCTTTGTGCTAATTGCTGTAAAAATTGAATACTCAAAGTCAATCCTCCTTTATCCCATTTTATTTTCATGAAATCATATACACACTTACATTTAGCCTATTCGAAAAAAGCATCCATCTTCTTTTCTTTACAAAAACTGCACTTTCCTTTATACTTACAATTTGTAAATCGTAATGATTTTGAATTAGAAAGAAGCGATCATGCATGAAAACAACACTTATTGACATTGAAAATGTGTCATTTCAATATGACTATACGCAAGTTCTAAAAAACATTTCTTTTCGTGTAGAAGAGGGTGATTTTTTAGCACTTCTCGGTCCGAATGGTTCGGGAAAATCAACTTTATTAAAAATTATTTTAGGTTTATTGAAACCTTTATCTGGAGAAATAAAATTATTTGGCGAACCAAGTGCAAATTTTAAGCACCGTGAATGGATTGGCTATGTGTCGCAAAAATCCAATGCCTTTAATTCTGGGTTCCCAGCAACCGTACAAGAGGTCGTGAAAAGTGGATTAACGAAAAAATTAGGGCTTTTTAAAAGACCTGGCCGAGATGCCAAAGGGAAAGTTCAAGAAGCTTTAAAGGCAGTTGGCATGGATGCTTTTATGAATCGTAACATTGGAGAACTATCTGGTGGACAACAACAACGTGTTTTTATTGCAAGAGCTTTAGTCAGTGATCCCAAACTGCTCATTTTAGATGAGCCAACGGTCGGCATTGATCACGAGAATGTGCAGTCATTTTATGATATGCTGGCGAAATTGAATCGGGAACAAGGAATTACCATGATTCTTGTCACACACGATGTTGATACGGTATCAAATCGCATTAGCCATGTGGCATGTTTGAATCAAACCATTCACTTTCATGGCTATAAAAATGAATTTGATAATATTTCTCAGGATGCGCTAGACGCTTGGTATGGCCATTCCGTGAGAAAGATTCATTAGAAGGAGTAGGCACGATGATTGAAGCAATTTTACACTATGAATTTTTACAAAATGCCTTTTTCTCTGGATTATTAATTGGCATACTTGCTCCATTGCTGGGTGTGTTTATTGTTGTACGTAGACTATCCTTGATTGCGGATGCATTATCGCATGTAACACTCGCAGGAATCGCTGGGAGCTTATACATCAGTCAATCAGTAACAGCATTAGCAATGCTCAATCCTATTTATCTAGGAATACTAGCCTCTGTTAGTGGCTCTATTTTAATTGAGCGTCTAAGACGTTTGTATAAGCACTATGAGGAGCTTGCCATTCCAATCATTATGTCAGGTGGTATTGGGATTAGTGCTATCTTTATCTCACTTGCCAGTGGCTTTAGTACAGATTTAATGAGCTATTTATTTGGCTCAGTATCTGCTGTGTCTCGCCAAGATTTATGGGTAGTGATCGGAATAGCGGCTATTGTTATTGTCTTTTTATTTTTATTTTTTAAAGAATTATTTGTTTTGTCTTTTGATGAGGAATATGCAAAAGCTAGCGGACTTCCGGCTCGTTGGGTTCATCTTTTATTTATGATTGTGACAGCACTTGTCATTGCGGCAAGCATGCGCATAGTAGGTATTTTACTAGTATCATCGTTGATGACGTTACCTGTCGCAGCTGCAATGCGCTTGGCAAAGGGCTTTAAGCAAACCATTTTTTATGCTATTGTTTTTGGAGAAACAGCTGTATTAATTGGACTAATTAGTGCATTTTATATGGATTTAGCGCCAGGAGGCACGATTGTTGTCACTTCTATTTTGATTTTGTTACTTGTAATCCTAGGAAAGAAGGTAGCATTTAAAATGGCTGCAAAGCAGGGGGAGGTAGCGCAATGAATATTTCAAGAGCGTGGGAAATATTAAAGGAAAATGGCTATAAAAAAACAGATAAACGGGAGTTAATATTAGATATGTTTGCAGCAACAGATAAATATCTAACAGCTCGTGATTTATTGGATGTTTTAAAAAAAGATTTTCCGGGAATGAGTTTTGATACCATTTATCGTAACCTTGCTACTTTTGTGAAACTTGGGATATTAGAAGAAACAGAGCTATCAGGGGAACGTAATTTCCGTATGCACTGTGAATCTGCGCATCATCACCATCATTTTATCTGTATGGATTGTGGCAACGTCAAAGAGCTTAATCTTTGTCCAATGGAAATGTTAGGTGAAAAATTGCCTGACTATGAAATTGAAAATCATAAGTTCGAAATATATGGGAAATGCCCAGATTGTAAGCATGAAACTCTGTCACATTAAATGTTGACAGAGTTTTTTTCTATGTAAGAAGAGGGTGCCTGTATAGGGCTACCCTCTAAATTGATTAAGCTACTGCCACTCGGCGAATTGCAACAATTTTATTGCAATCTACGATTAAAGGAGAAGCAGCTGCTGCACCTGGCTCAAGGAAGTATGCACAGCAAGTTCGTGGATCGAAGGAAATGAAAGTCACACCTAAGAAGCTAATACCTCCAGATAAGAAGATATCTAGTGTAGTAGCAAGCTCTAATTTTCTTAATTGTTGACAAATACAACTTCTACAGTTGCTGCTCATTCTTGGTGTACATTTTTCCTCTTTTTGACAAGGACATTTCTCAACTTTACGTTGACAGCATTTTTCCTCTTTTTTAGGACATTTACAGCCTTGCCAATTCATATGTGACATATATCGTTTATCTTCCATTGTCTAGACCTCCCTTCCTCTAGTTTCGTAAGGGTAACCCTTACAGTAATAATCTATGTTTGGTGCATAGCTAGAGGCTGGCGATATGTCCGATAGGCAGCTTAAAAATCTATATATTTCTCAAAAACTTTGGCATTGTGTAAAGCCCTAAGTTGAAATATTGCTATAAACATCTACACAAGTTAATTTTATGGGGATAGATTTGCTTGTTTCCCTCTACAAACGAGAAAAACGACGAGTCTCTACAGAAATGTAAGGACTCGTCGTTCAAAGATAAGTTTATTGATGTTTTTGTTGGAAATCTACCATGAAATCTCGTAAAGCTTCACAAGCCTCAAGTGGCACTGCATTATAAGTGGAAGCACGACAGCCACCTACAGAACGGTGTCCATTTAGCCCGACAAAACCTGCTGCCTTTGCCTCTACAAGGAATTGCTTTTCAAGCTCCTCATCTGCAACACGGAATGTAATATTCATTAAAGAACGGCTTTCAGGTGTCGCATGGCCTTTGTAGAAACCATTACTATTGTCAATGGCATCATAAATCACTTTTGCCTTTAATTCATTATGTTTTTCAATTTCTGCTACGCCGCCTTTAGCTTCTACCCATTTTAACACCTCGCCTAACATATAGATCCCAAATGTCGGTGGTGTATTATAAAGAGAATTACTATCGGCATGTGTTGTATACTTTAGCATCGTTGGGATGTTTTTATTCGCTTTTTCAAGTAAATCTTTGCGAATAATCACGACCGTTACACCTGAAGGGCCAAGGTTTTTTTGAGCACCAGCATAGATGATTCCGAACTTTTCAATATCCACTGGCTTAGACAGAATATCACTTGACATATCCGCTACTAGTGGAACATTTCCTGTGTTAGGGAAGTTTTTCCATTGTGTACCGTATATCGTGTTATTGGAAGTAATGTGAACATAAGCATCATCTTCATTGAATTGAATAGCTTCTAATGCAGGAATATTGCGGTATTGGTTTTCTTTTGTGCTTGCAGCTTCAACAGGTGTTCCAAACAATTTAGCTTCCTTAAAAGCTTTCTCAGACCATGAGCCTGATAATACATAGCTAGCCTTTTGCTCAGTGTTTAAGAAGTTCATAGGCACCATTGTAAACTGAAGGCTTGCTCCACCCTGTAAGAATAGTACCTCATAGTTTTCTGGAATAGCGTAAAGCTTTTTTAATAAAGTAATAGCTTCGTTATGTACATCGTCGAAAATGGCACTACGGTGACTCATTTCCATAATAGACATACCTGAATCACGGAAGTTTACTAATTGTTGTTGAGCATTCTCTAATACTTCTTGTGGTAGAGCAGATGGACCTGCGTTGAAATTGTATGCACGTTGTGTCAAAGTGGTACACTCCTTGTTTGGTTAATAACAGAACTTTACTGGATTATACCCTAATTTTCAAGAGAAAAAATAAAATTCTTAATATTTGAGCAGAATGGCGACAGGCTCGCAACAAAATGTACACATTTAAGCAGGTATTTTGTATTAAACACGAACGAATAGAAGGTTATTTTTAAACAAAAGTTATATTTTTCGTATATTGAATATATTTTTAGAGTTTGATATTAACAATGTTCGTGTTTTTTGTTTACGGATGATTCCGTTTGATAAAGTGTGAAAGAACATGATAAATCAATCTATTATTAGAGAAAATCCTTATTACTTTACGATAGGTAAGCAAATTTTTGTATAATATTATAAAGAAAAGAAAAAGAGGTGTTTAGGATGTTTACAGTAGAGAAAGCTTGTTTAGTAGTTGTAGATGTGCAAGGAAAGTTAGCAACAATTGTGGATGACAGTGAAACGATAATTGATAATGTGGCAAAGCTAGTACAAGCGATGCAAGCACTAGAAGTACCTATTTTATGGCTAGAACAGAATCCAAGTCGTTTAGGCGGAACGGCACTTGATATTGCCCAGCATTTACAAGGGCAACCTATTGCCAAAATGGTCTTTAGTGCGTGCCAAGAAGAGGCATTTGTAGAGGCGATGAAGGAAAATGGACGTTCTCAATTCATTGTCACAGGTATCGAAACACATATTTGTGTGTACCAAACGGCTAGACAACTGAAAGAACAAGGGTTTGAAGTCGAGGTTGTTGTTGATGCCGTATCTTCTCGAACAAAGGCAAATAAAGAAATTGGGCTTGCAAAGATGAATGCCCTTGGTATTTATCCAACAAGCACCGAAATGATCTTATATGAGCTACTACAACGTGCAGATCATGAACATTTTAAAACCATTTTGAAGCTTGTTAAGTGACGTGGAGTTAAAATTGAAACAATAGGTCTGTGTCCTTCATTCACTGTAATAACAATTTTTGCTTTCGATAGAAATGTATAAAAATATAATAATTTTATATATAAAACAGGAGATGTTTGATGGGTATATAGACCTTTTTCAAACATCTTTTTTTATTAAATCTGTATAAATTATGACATTACTCATATAAAAACTTAGCCATTCTAATTGTTGTATACTATAATAAAAAACCGGAATTCATTATAGGGAGATAACTATTAATGAGGATGATGACGATGATAAAAAATATTAAATGGTTACTGTTAATAGTTAGTGTAGTTTTTCTTTCGATTAGTTGTACAGGTAAAGAAGTAAATGGACAAAAAGATCCTCTTTCATCAACGGAACAATTTGTTATTCAAGATTTACTGAATGATAAAGGATTATTATGCACAGATTTAACAAACCAAAAAGATCTATTTTTATCAGAGTCGGTAGGGTTATGGTTGGCGTATTTACTAGAAAAAGATGATCAAGCCCGTTTTAATGAACAAATAAATGTTATGAAATCATACTTTTTAACAAATGATTTTATTGTCTGGCGAATCGAGGGGACTAGAAAGGCTTCTGTTAATGCATTGATTGATGATTTGCGAATCATTCGTGTTTTACTGTCAGCGGGTGAAAAATGGCATGATTCAACTTACTTACAATTGGGTAAAAAAATAGGAGAGAACTTGGTTCAGCATGGAATGAATAAAGAATTATTTGTCGATTTTGTAGATGTTGACAGCCATGACAAAGCCAATACGTTAACGATTAGCTATATTATGCCTTCAGCTTTTTATGAGATGGAAAAAAACGGTCTCTTATCCCAACAACAAGTCCAACAGCAGTTAGCTATTATACAAAATGCGCCACAAGCTAACGCAGGGTTTTTTCCAAAATATTATGATATTTCCGCTGAAAAGTATGTGTTTGACGAAGAATTACACATGATTGATCAGTTGTATACAGCTTATCATCTGGCTTCTATAGATGGGGATACAGCAGCATTCAAAGACTGGCTATTAAACCTTCTGAAAAGAGACAATCAATTATATGGTCGTTATAATCCTCAAACGAATCAACCAACTGTTGACTATGAATCACCAGCTGTTTATGCCATGGCAGCGAGATACATGCTTGCACTAGGCGAACAGCAAATAGCACAGCAGTTTATTGAGAAAATGGAAACCTTAAAGGACCCTACAACAGGTTATGTTGATAAAAAAACAAGGGCAACGCATAGTTTTGATAATTTACTACCACTATTAGCAGAAAGGGAGGTAGAAAATGCGTACAACAATGACTAGAAATAGAGCTATTTTTGTCTATGGAACCATCCTTATTTTACTCTTACAAATACCTACTTATTTTTTATTGCGTCAGGATGCTGAAGGCTTGCTATTATACGTTCTTTTATTGCTATTAATTGTTCTTACACTTTGGAGAGGGATCGTATTTGGACTTATAAGTAGCTTAGTATTAATTTTTATTACAGGTTCAACGTTGCTTTATACAGGAATATCAGGATCTTTGACATTTCTAAATCCAGCCTTCTCCATGCAGCTGTTTTTCCTCTATGGCATTATGTTATTGCTACTTATTCTTTGTGCCGGTAGGGTGCATGAATTAATGAAGGATCAGGAAAACTATTTAAAGAAACTGCAAGAAGACGTAAGGAATTATGTAGCGATTGATGTTGAAACGGGTTTTGATAATGAAACACGTATGTATATCAGTGTCAATGAGGAGATGCGAAGAGCGGATCGACAGAAACAAACCTTTGTTTTTATGGTGTTAAAAATTGAGAATTATCGAAAGTTCCAACAGCTTTACGGGGCAAAAGAAATTCAACATTTATGGCAACAACTTTCACAAAGGATACAGCAAACTGTCAGACTAACAGATAAAAAATTTCGTTTTCGTGAAGATCATATCGGATTGCTACTAATCGATACGACTGACAAATATATGGAAGTCATCTATGACAAATTGGACCAAGCTTTGAAAAATCATCAATTGTTAAATGGTAAATGGGTAACCATAAGTTATAAAACAAGCTATTTCACCTATCAGCCACTGCAAGAATCCACGTTTGATGAATTATTAAAAGATCTGGAAAGAGAGATGAAAACAAGTGCACTCTAACTATCAATTATGGTTCGCCATGGGATTGCTTTGTTTTTATACTTTCATCAATAATGAAATCGCATCTGCAGTAGAAGCTGACAAGGACGTGGCATTGATTTATGTCACGAGCAACCAGCAGCCAACTGATGATGTATTCGCTTTGCAAGAGATGCTGCAAACATCTACGTCCGTAGATGTTGTTTATATAGAGGATGTCAATGAACGCAATCTACAACAGTATAAACGCATTGTAATTTTGAACTCCTACCAAACAAAAATCCCTCAAAATGCACTATCTGCATTGAATCAATTTCAAGGACCTGTGTTGCTGATTGGTGAGAATGCACTTCAATTCACAACTTTTTCCAAGTGGCAGGAAGGATCTGTAGTGGAACTTCGAGCTATAGGAGAAGAAAGTTTAAACAACCCTGTTCGATGGAAAAGTATACAACCTTCTGCAGATTCGGAAATAGTAAAGTATGCTTCTTCTTTGAATCAGTCCTATCCTTTTATCGTCACAAAGGACAATTGGTCATTTATTGGGGATTTCATCAATAAGGATTTTTTGCACTATCAATGGCCAGCCATAATAGGTGAATTATTACATTTATCCAAGCCGCAGATACATCCTGCCTTTATCGTTTTAACAGATATCAATATGAAAACAGAGGTACAGAAATTAAAAGAAGTGGTGATAGAATTTTCTGAAAAAAGAATCCCGGTAGCTCTTGAAGTCACACCGATTTTGCAGGATGAATATGAAAAAAAAACCTATCACTTGCACGATAACAAAAAATTATTAAGTTATTTACAAAAATTGCAAAAGGAAGGGTATCCATTCGTCCTTTCTTCGTCTACTGCTAGTCAAACTGAAAAAAATCTCGATTATTTAGTGCTTCGTAAAATCTATCCAACAATAATTAGTGGCAGTAGCTCTTTTTTTCAAGGTAGTATTCAACAAGGAAATCAAATGCTCTATCTATCGCAAAACGACAGTCACACCATATATCCGATGACAGTAGGAGCTATTGCCAATACGGACAATAATCCTTTGTATCCTGTTAAACAGAAAATAGAGCAGTTATTAAAAGTTCCGAGTTCTATCATCGGTATTCAATACCCAGCCTATTTTAATGCTTCCTATGTTCAAGATCTTGCCACTTATTTAAGTGAACATCCACAAATTGAACTACTTAATTTCCGGCAAACAAAGCAACGAGTCACATCAGAAAATGTTTCGATTGTGCAAGATGAAAATGGCGAACAAACGATTCAATTATCGTTTACAAAAATAGATCGTTTGAAGATTTTATTTGATGAACGACCATTTGAATTGATCTTATGGGCGCTTGTCTTGATTGTTTCGCTGTTTGTTACATTATTTTTTATAAGTACCTTGCGTTTACGGATTACCTTACGTAAGAGATTATTTGAGGAGAGGAAAACAAATGGCTAATACATTATTTTTTATTTCTCTTTTCCTCATTTGGATCATGCTGCTCTACCATATGTTTTTAATGGAGGGTGGTTATTTACACTTTCGGACATTTGAAAAGCCCATTGATGACTGGGCTAAAAAAATGGACAAGGTTCCCTCTGTTAGTGTCTTTATTCCTGCACACAATGAAGCGCTCGTTATTGAACAGACACTACGGGCCATGTCACGACTTTATTATCCGAAAGATCAACTCGAGGTGATCGTCATTAATGATAATTCCTCGGATGAAACAGGAGCTATTGCAGCGCGATACGCAGAGAAATTCCCATTTATTCGTGTCATTAAAACGGTAGAGCCAAACAAAGGGAAAGGTAAATCCTCTGCCTTAAATTCTGCCCTAGCTGATTCAACTGGGGATATTGTAGTGGTTTATGATGCTGATAATACACCTGAACGGATGGCCGTTTGGTATTTAGTGATGGGGCTCATGAATGATCCGAAAGCGGCTGCCACTGTTGGGAAATTTCGCGTTATTAATGCGGCAGAAACATGGTTAACGCGTTTTATCAATATAGAAACCATTTGTTTCCAATGGATGGCTCAAGGCGGGCGTTGGAAATGGTTTAAGGTGGCAACTATACCTGGCACCAATTTCGCAATCCGGCGGACGGTTTTGGAGCAATTAGGTGGATGGGATGTGAAAGCATTAGCTGAAGATACGGAGCTGACCATCCGTGTTTATAATTTAGGCTACCATATTCGTTTTTTCCCAAAAGCCATTACGTGGGAGCAAGAACCAGAAACGTTAAAAGTATGGTGGAAGCAGCGCACAAGATGGGCAAGAGGTAATCAATATGTCGTGCTGAAGTTTTTAAGTCAATTCTTCACCCTAAAAAGAAAAAGTATAATATTTGATTTATTTTATTTCTTCTTTACGTATTTTTTATTTTTCTTTGGTGTCATTTTATCCAATGCCCTGTTTATTATTAATTTATTTTATGATATTGGATTGACCGTTGGCGACATTGCCCTTGTTTTATGGGTTTTAGCCTTTTTACTATTTTTAGGTGAAGTGATGATTACCTTAAGTATTGAAAAAACAGAAATGAATCGAAAAAATTTCTTCTATGTCATACTTATGTATTTTACCTATTCACAAATGTGGATTGTACTAGTCGTTTGGTCATTACTATTAGAAATAAAGCGCATGTTTACAGGCCAAGAAGTTCAGTGGTATAAGACAGAGCGTTTTTCCAAGCAATCAGATAAAGGAGCAAAATAATGAGAACCAAATTTTTCTATTTATGTTTATTCTATATTGGTTTTTTATGTTTTGCTAACGATGCCGTTGCAGCTACCATTACCGTAGATGACAACACCATTGCAATTGAAGGCAATCAACAGCAGAAAAAGCCATTATTAGCACAGCCAATTGAATTCCAGGGACCTTCCTCGTCCAGAGATTTTTATTACAATCTAAACGAAGATGTAGCATCCAATAACCAGCAAGTTACTTTTCAAATCCAGCATTCTGAGCTACTTATAGCGCCATCCTCCTTCACGGTGAAAGTGGATGATGTAGCCATTAAAACAATCCCATTGAAAGCAGATTTATTAAAACAGACTGTTACCGCCAATCTTCCAAAAGAAGCACTGCTAAAGGGTTCTCATAAAATTTCAGCTAGTTTTTATGGCATTCTTAAAGAAGGGATTTGTGTACCTCCTGGCAACGCTGGAAATTGGCTACGTATCGAAATACAATCGTCTATTTCAGCATTTAGCGAGGAGAGCAATGTTTGGTCATTAAATAGCTATCCTGCTGCGTTTTTAGGCTATGAGGGCTATGCAACGACGGTTATTGTACCAAAGCAAGCCTCTGAAGCCACATTAAACAGCGGGTATCAGCTTGCAGCCTTTTTATCTGAACATGGTGACACAGATGTACAGATTGAGCGTGAAGGTGCTATTAATAAGATAACAGGTCCCATCATCATCGTAGGGGCAAAAAATGAATTTAGTACAAGCCTATTGAAAAAAATGTTAGAAAATATAAGTGTTGAGAAAGATGCCATGACACTTACGATGCAGGAACTAGTGAATACAGACTCTCATCGAAAAGTACCTCTTTTAGCCGTAACCTCTTCAAATGGACAAGTGATTCAGGAACGACTATCTTTTTTAACCGAAGCAAGATTATTCGAGCAATTAATCGGTGATACATTAGCGATTCAAGATATTCCTAAAATAGAGGATTCATCTGATACAACGATTTCATTTAAGCAATTTGGCTTTGAGGATCGACTTTTATCCAGCCAGGCGACAATGACACCTCATTACTATGTGTCCTTGCCACAGTTAGAGGCAAATAAAGAAGCTTTCATGCGTTTGATAGTCAAAAAATCAGCAACTATACCGGACAGCAAAGAGGATGAGGATCGAAAATTAGAATTGATCGCGTATATCAATAATGTGCCACATGCAGTAGATTTACGAAAATTAGAACAAACAACAACAGATATGTATGAGGCCCTTATACCGATTCAAACCAATGTGCTCAACAGACTATCAATGACCGATATCCAATTTGAAGTAACGGGCTTCCAACTAGAAGATCCATGCGAAACAACCAATGAACGCTATTGGATTTACATTGATAGTGACAGTACATTATCGATTACAAAAGACACTTCTGAACCGACATTTACATTACGTGATTTTCCTAATGCTTTTCATGAAAATACGTTAATCGTTATACCTGATAATGGGGAAATGGACGATACAACAATGGTATCGCTTTATAAATCGCTAATGACGAATGGCAATATGGCGCAAATTTCGCTGATGAAGGATAAGAATGTAACAGAGGAAGCTTTACAAAAGCATGCAGTGATTTTTATGGGCGAAATGGAACAGCTCACATGGCTTTCCAAACAAGCCACAAAAATTCCTCATACATCTGAGCAGCTTCTTACACAAGGGTTTTTACCTGAGGCAATTGGTCAATATGTGTTTATAACAAAAAATTTCTGGCAGCTTAACGAGCCTTTATTATGGATTCATTCAGTAGAACATGCTTCTGTAAAAGGTGACTTTTATGCTCACTTAAAAGAGACAGATTCACAGACAGACGCTGCGATTGAAACAAAAGAAGGACAATTTGTCGTGGCAGTGGAGCAAAAAGCTGATAGTGGTGATGTGAAGGTAGATAAAAAAGGTGAAATATCCTATATTTTAATTGCAGAATTTCTTGGGCTCATCCTTGTCATCGCAGTAATATTGTATATCATCCTTCGTAAACGAAAGAAAAATCAATTGAAACAATAAAAGCAAAGTCGCGATTGTGCGACTTTGCTTTTTTACGCAGGCATGTCCGTTGGTGTTGGTTTTGCATAGCCTTCTTTATATGTGTCATCAATGAACTGACGAATCTCTTTTAAGCTCTTGCCTTCTTTATGCAGTTGTGCTGACTGGACAGCAATCTCTAAGCAAACTAAACAACGTGTCCCATGATCATCCCAGACGATAGAACCATCCTCACGTTTTTCCTGAATAAAGCAGTTTAAATTACTTTTATGGCCAGCAGATTCTCCACAGCCGCAATAGCATGGCATCCATTCGAGAATCTCTGTCGATTGTCCAGCGATTTGATAGACTAAGCGAATATTTTCTTGTTTGTCCTCTAAAAAGGTCGGTAGGACGTCAGCAGAAGCGGTTACTTCTTGGATATCACCCGAAGCCTCCGCATGGCTATGTCCTTCATGTGAGGCGTCATTTGCCTCAGGAGTGGTATCAGCACTGTTTTTATTTTCTCCACAAGCACTTAATAACAGTAACGCCAATACAACAAAAATAGAAATCGATTTCTTCAAAAATAGCGCCTCCTACATGTTTACAATGCTTCCATTATAACATCGTTTTCATAAACATTTACAGGCAGCCTCGTTGAAAATCAATGAAATATATCTAATCCACGTGTTTTGTTCATGAAATGTTCCATTTTCTCGCTCAATAATTTTTTTAGGAAAAAGCCGAACAGGATAAAAGTGAACCAGAAACCTGCTAGGAAAAGAAGATCCATCCAGACTGTTGACCAGATAATTCCTCCAACAGCTTCACGCATCATTTCAATCGCATACGTAAAAGGTAAGAACGGGTTGATTATTTGGAAAAACCTTGGCAATAACTCAACTGGATAGGTTCCGCCAGAGCCAGCAATTTGTAATACGAGCATCACAATAGCTAATGCTTTCCCTACATTGCCGAAGACGGATACGAGTGTATAGACAACCGTTACAAATACGAGACTAATGAAAAGTCCAAATAAGATAAAGTAGGTAGGTGCTTGAATGGAGCCATCTACTAAGAAAATATCTCCGATAGTAATAATAAGGGTTTGAATAAACGAAAAAGTTGCAAATGTTAAGAGTCGGCCAAAGTAAATTTCTCGAATACTGTAAGGTGTATCTCCATGAAGATTCACAGATAATAATGAAATTAACAGTAAACAGCCTACCCAAATAGATAGTACTGTGTAAAACGGTGTCATGGCTGTTCCATAGTTCGCAATAGGGAATACGCGATGTTCCTTTAATTTAATAGGCTCCTCAAAGAAATCACGTTCGGCGTTGACATCATTTTTTAGTAATTGCACAATCTCTGCTAGATCCGCTTCTTCTTCTAAAGTTCGTAGCTTATTCGCTAATTCTTTGATTTTAGCACTTAAAGTTGGAAATTCAGTTTGTATTTTTTGAATAGCTTGATTTGCTGTTCCTAGCGTGTTTTTGGCCTGTGTCAATTTATCTGTTGCCTGAGGTATGAATTGTTTTACATTTGTCAGCATGGTAGAAGCGTTAGTTAAAGTTTGTTTCGCACTGGTAAGGGTAGATCGAATTTGTGGCTCTAGACTTTCGTTATAGTAGGATAAGAATTTTTGTAAATTAGCTGTAGCATTTTGTGCGATTTGCTGAATAGATGAAATATCCTGCTGGATGACATCTTGATCAATTGGCTTTAATTGATTGATTTTATTTAGTATATCGTCATGCAAATTTTGCAATTGCTGTAAAGCGGTAAGCGCATTTGACGTTGAATCAATGAAGCTTGGAGGATGCTGCAAAACTTCGCGAATGGCTGTAAGCTGTTCAATAATTGGTTGATTCGCTTCCGCATTACTTTCCTGCAAAGAGTCGATAATGGTTGTTAAGGAGTCCTCTAATTGTTTACGAGTCAAAGCATCTGCCTGAATTAATTTTTGCAGTGCCTCAAGCGTTTGAATACTATTGGTTATATTATCTTTGGATGTTGCCAATTGATTTTTAAGTGCCTCTTTCGTTTGCGTGATAGAGGTAGGATCAAGGCTTATACTATTGAGCTGATTGATGATATCTGTAAAATGTTGTGCGATATTTTGGACAGTTGCGATATCCTTTTTGATGACGGGCGATAGTTCATTAAACAAAGCATCTGCTTCATTCACTAAATGTAAACCCTTCTGAATGGTTGTTAAACCATCTGTTGTCAATTGTTCCACCTGGGGAACTTGTGTAAGCGCTTGATTAAGTAATTGATTTGCCTCTTGTCCTTGTGTAGAGGCTTGAGTCAAAAATGTATGAATATCAGGTAAATGCTGTTCTATTGTAAAGACATAGTTTTCGAATTTACGGAAATCAGGAATGTCACGTTCCATTTCAATCCCAATCGTATTAAAAATAGAAAAAAGTGTGCCATTGACTGTCGAGACAAATTCACTCGAAACCTGCTGCGTAAGTACGCTCGCTCCTTTACTTGTAATTTTAGGGGCAATAGGATTCTTTTTTTCATTTACATAATAATCAATATGGGCTTTCATTGGTTGGTCGGTTAGAATGGAGGTTAGTTTTTTGGAAAAATCATTTGGAATGACAATGACAGCAAAGTAATCACCATTTTTTAAATGTTCCTTGGCTTTTTTCTCCGTTTCGAGCGCCCAAGTAAAGCTTTTATTGGTACGTAAAGTCTCGATAACCTCATTCCCGACATTGATTGCTTCATCTCTTACAGTGGTTCCCGTATCTTCATTGACAATCGCGATCTTCATATTAGAGGTGTGGGCGTATGGGTCCATGGAGGCATAAATATTTAGCCAGGCATAAAGAGAAGGAAGGAAAATTAGTCCACCGATAATGACAGCTACGACCCAGTTTGTGACAATATTACGGATATCTTTTGAATAAATTTGAAAAACATGCTGGAACGAGTTTTTCATCTAATCACCCCACATTCAAATTTTGCATGAACTCTCATTATGTATGTTCCCAAATATACTTAAAATTATGTTATAAATGTGAAATATCTTCATTTAAAGGCGAATTAGTTTACTAGGTTTTCAAAACAATTTATAATCAATCGCGAATGCACTAAAACTAGGGCTTTTAGTGTAAAAAAGGAGGTCACTACTTTAGTGAAAAAATTATTAATTATTGGTTCTGTAATTGTTGTTTTATTTGCTGCAATTATTGTGCTTACCAATGTCTCAAACAAAAGTAAATTAGAAAGCGCAAACAATCCTTATGGCGATAAAAAGCTAAAACAAGAAACAATTGATCAATTGGATGATGCAAACTATCAAAACATTATGTTACCAGACGAACTAGAAGCTAAAATTAAAGCGGGCGAACCGGTTAATGCTTATTTCTTCAGTCCAATCTGTGTACACTGTCAAGCATTTACACCTGAATTAATGCCGATTGCCGATGAGCTAGGTGTGGATATTGCTCAATTGAATGTCTATGAATATGATGATTTATGGGAAAAATATAATATTGAAGCAACACCAACATTCATTCGTTTCGAAGATGGTAAAGAAGTAAATCGTTTTGTAGGAGCTTTAAAAGAAGAGGATTTACGCACATTCTTAAATACCGTTGTGTTAAATAAATAGAGAAGTGTGAGACTGTATCAAAAATTATTTTGATACAGTCTCTTAGTGTTGAAAAATAAAACAATCAATAGAATTTTTGTGAAAGGTGAAAATGGTTTCCGTTACAGGCTACTTGCTTTCCTGTGGGCGAGCGCCGAATCGCTTCCTCCGCTACCGCTCCGTTTAGAGTTTTGCCTGTCTCGCTATCCCACGGGAGTCAAGTAGCCCTCCACTCCAACCTACAAAATGTTAACTTTTTAGAAAAGGTCTTCAAATAAAGTGAAGGTCTTCACTACCCATTCTATGGAGGGCTTTTGACACTCATCACTTCTTCGCAATGAAATTAAGAGTCTATCCTTTCTCTAATCATACAAATAATGGGCTAATTTGATTACTACGGCTAGCTAGTTTGAAAGATAAGGAAAAGCCACTTTTGCAGAATGGTTGATTGGAGTGGAGCCAGCGTCACTCCAAGGGGATTTAGCGTCACAGAGGAGAGCCTGGAGCGAACGGAAGTGAGTGAAGCGGCTCATCGGACGCCCCCTGGAAAGGATGCTGGCGGAACGGAAATCAACCCCTCGCCTTGCAAAGTTGCTTTTTCTGCCGTTGACATCATCTTTTTTCAACAACATGAGACTGTATCAAAAGTTATTTTAATACAGTCTCTTTTGTTTTTGTAGTGTATACTAAAAATACTGAATAGTTGTACACTGGAGGAATTATGAATGTCAATGGATGATTATTTTTATAATGGTGAGCTAATGAAATGCTATGAATTAGCGAAGCAGGTGACAAACGAAGAGGACAAAGCACTGGCACAAAAATATATCACTTTATTAGAAGAGTATGAATATGATCGCTATCCAAAGCCAACTCCTCATATCGAAGTACAGCATGTGGAACGTGCCGATGAAAGCTATCCAGAATCAGATCTAGTTGTAGAAATACGGGCAATAAAAGATGAGGAGGCATTTGCGAAGCGTATTCAGCAACTGGAGGAAGTCGCGAAAACAGGAACACCAGCTGACAAAGCACAGTCTTTTTTTACACAGGGAGAGCTGTTCTTATTTGCACATCATTACAATGAGAGTGTTCACTGCTTTCAACAAGCCGTAAGGGAAAACCCGAATAAAGCGGTCTACTGGGGAATCACAGGACAGACCATGCACCGTTTTGGCTGGATGCCTTTCGATGCGCTTGGTTATTTAGAGCAAGCGATACATCTAGATCCCACAAACCCTCGTTGGAAATGGAATAAAGCCCTCATACTTATTCAATTAGCTAAAGATTTGCAAATGGCTCCATTTATGGCGAATGCGGCAATCACTTTAGAGGACGCACTAGCTTCTTGTGGCGAACAGCAGCGGTCATTGAAAGAGGCCATTCAAAATACAATAGATAATATGGATAGCTATGTTTTCTCCTAACATTCAGGATGTCTCCAACGCATATGGAGACATCCTTTTCACTTAGAAATCTAGTGAGCGGGGTTCGTTGCCATATTCCACAATCATGGTATGATAAGAAAGAAAATGATTTGTAGATATAAAGGACGGATTTTTTATGGCACAAGAAGTGGCAAATAAGTTTATTGAAAACGTATGTAATCATTTAGTTCGCAATATGAATATTACAAAAGTGGAAGAGCATTTTAAGGAAACGATTGCCGTGCAGCGACAATCAGCCGCAACATCAATGGACTTTTGGGATATGTTGATGATTAATATGCTTTATTTTACAGAAAATGAACAGGCTTGGGAGCAGGAATTTCTAAAAATGCTCCAGGCAAAAAAGTGGCTAAAGCCAGCAGCTCTTGAAGAGGAATTATTAATGCATCAGATGCGAATTCGTCAACAAGTTGCAGAGCAAATGGATGCTGCAAAGGATTTATTCCATCAGCAATATGAGACGGAAGGCATGACAGAGGAAGCGATTATTTATGATTATGCGTATAGCTCTGCTGGGCATTCCATGCGCATGGATTTATTAACTGTTCTTGTATCAACGCCAGAACAATCCAAAATACTCTTTGACGCAGACCCACAAGAAACGATACGTATTGTTAATGGCTATATTGCCTACCATACAGATGGACTAATTAATAAAACAAAATTATGCTAATTTTGTTACAAAGCTTTACGTGAAAGGAATTTAATTGAATGAATACACCATTTACTTTTAAACATACACAACCAACAAATATGGATCCAACGAAGAAATACCCTGCTATTTTTTTGCTACATGGCATGGGCAGCCATGAGGATGATTTACCAACATTAGTGCAGGATTTTCAAGAGCAATGTCATATTTTTAGCTTACGAGGGCCGATTACACAGAAACCTGGCTATGCTTTTTTCACCATTCAAGAAGTAGGGCAACCAGATCGTGCTATCTTTGATAAAGTGTTGGTGGCATTGCAACGGTTTATATTAGAGGCCATCGATGAATATCAAATCGATCCCCATAAAGTATTTGTTCTAGGCTTTAGCCAAGGTGCGGTATTAGCACAATCACTTGCCTTTGTTATGGGGAATTTAGTGACAGGAATCGTTGCATTAAGTGGCTATACACCCAAATTTGTGACAGAGGAATATGCCATCCGTTCTGTAGAACATTTACAGGCTTTTATTTCGCACGGAGATTATGATTATGTCATCCCTTCTCAATGGGGCATGGAAAGCAAAGAGATCTTTGAACAATTTGGTGCCACGGTGACATTTAAACAATACCCAGATGGACATGGTGTAACACCTGACAATCTTCGGGATTTGGTAGCATTTTTAGCGCAGCAACTGCAGGAAGAAATTCAATAAAAGGAAATCCGAGGCAAAGATTTGTCTCGGTTTTTTTGGCTACTGCAGTATGATCTATCATCCAATTATTTTTCTCCAATAGTGATTGGAAGAATCGAGGCAAGAAGGTTCAAATTCATGTCAGTCGGTGGTATCATAGAAGATGTTGTGAATGAGCGTGCTTTGTTAGATGAAAACATGTACTTTATGTGAACAGAGAGACAGAACAGATCTAAAAGGGGTAAAATAATAATTTGATGTGCTAGATGCAAATTTTGTCGCTTTCTATCGATGGAAGCGTGTAGAAATTATGGAGAAAAGGAATTAAGCTGAATGGAACAAAATCTGAAAACGGAGCATAAACCACAATCCTCCGAAAAAACAAGAGGGAAGTCATCACGTTCTTCTATTTTAGCGCAAACCGTCAAAACAGGGATTATCAAATCCAATTTAATACCTATGTGGGCTGGTTTAACGCTAGGCATGTACAAAAATAAAATGACGTTTGTAGACAATATACCAGAAATCATTTTTTCAACAATCGGTTCTGCCCTTGTCATTGGAGCAGCAGGGGCCTTTAATAATGTCTATGATCGTGACATTGATGCGATTATGCCTCGTACACAAAGCCGACCAACTGTTACAGGTGAAATGTCAGCGAAATCGACTTTATCATTAGCTGTCGTAATGTTAATTATTGGGATAGCTGTGCTAGCACTTGCTTCACCGCTAGCCGCTGCATTTGGTTTATTAGGTGTATTCCTATATGTAGTCCCTTATACAATGTGGACAAAGCGTCGTACGATTTATAATACAGAAATCGGTAGTATTAGTGGTGCAGTACCACCATTAATTGGTTGGTCTGCTGTATCGACAGATATTACACACCCAGCGATACTTGGTTTATTTTTTGTTATGGTCATTTGGCAAATGCCGCATTTCTATGCTATTGCCATTCGCAAACGTATAGACTATGAAGCAGCCAGTGTGCCCATGCTACCAGTTGTCAAAGGGATGCGACGTACGTATTATCAAACCAATTTTTATTTAATCTTATTGATTCTATCAAGCTTTTTATTTGGCTCTTTAAGTGTAGGTATTATGCTCGTGGCATTGATCTTAAGCGTTGCTTGGCTAGTGATGAGTATTTACGGCTATCATAGTAATACAGATCAAGTGAAATGGGCTACCAAAATGTTTGTTTTTTCACTATTCCATATGACTATACTATTCTCAACAGTCATTGTGTACTCGTTAGTAGGGGTTATCTTTAAGCTATATTAATTTTCCCCTTTGATGTCTATTTATTTCCGAAATGGCAGGGAAAAAGAAAAATTTACTTAGTTCAGAAGCAATTGCTAAATAAAAACCAACAAGTTTACGCGTTTTTATTAAAAGTTAAGGTAGAAGCTAAATTTATTTTAAATAGTGAATTCTTATATAATGTCACACATTATATATATAGAAAGAAAAAGGATAGAAGAGCTTAAGTAAATTTGCTCTTTCTATCCTTTTTCTTTTCACAAATGACCTTAAGTAATTCAAAAGGAGCTTCTATCTATTCAACTAACGGGTCAGTTTAGGTGGATGTGGAAAAAATTACATATATGAAATCAGGCAATACATTGTTAAGATTTGATAGGTCAAACATCCTATTGGGAAATTTTCAGAACAAAGGGATACTGTGTAAATCTTTATATTTAGGAAGGATAAAAATGAAGTTATATAGTACATAAGGTTTTTTTATGATAGTGTTTCTGATTTTTAAATGCGAAATTATGATGTAAGTTGCCCTATACACACTTGATTTCGTGCATGATTATTTTATTTATAAAAGAGGTAAATTATATGACAATAGTATCGTTTGGATTATGATGTATACCAATGGAAGCTATCATACACCTAGGTTATCTAAGTTCACGAAAGAAATGTTGATTCTTATTCAACTAACGGTGCAAGTGAATTGAAAAGAATAACGCTTGATAATGACTATTAAAGGGAGATGGGAAAATGGCTATAACCTTTGTGAGTTTATGGGTTGGTTTAACAGTGCCAATCGTGTTCTTGGTTGTTTTTACAGTGCTTAAACCAATTGTTTTGGCTGACAATACGGGAATAAGCATGACTCTTATTGGATTATTCGCTGCTTTTGTTGATGGATATGTAGGAATGAAAATATATGAAAAGAAAATTGTGCCTTGGTTTGATAGACGAAAGAAAATTTCTGTAGTTTTGGAGATACTCTTCAATTAACGGGATGCTTTATTTGAAAAAGAGACAGCAATCGTTATATGTAATTCCATAAAAAGATGTCTTTTGAGCAAAAATACTTCGCAAACCCTTATTTTACGATAAATAAGAAGAATCCCTTTTGAAAAAAGTTTGATCAAAAGGGATTCTTCTTTAGCAGTTTTAAGTTAGGTTATTATAAAAAATGTTGATTATTTTCTACCTGTGTTGCTCCACAATCGCGCCTTTAATGGAATAACTAAAATATGGGCTTACTCCTAAAATCGCTTATAGCTCTGAATACGCTATGCAAGGTACTCATTGGTTAGTTTTGTATGGAAATATTGTTGTACGTCTTGTTCGTAATAAAGCTATTATGATAAATACAGGAACTGCTCAAGTTAAAGCGTTTAAATCTAACGGAGCACTACTTGGTACTTATTCTTTTGAGTTAATTGGTATTGTTATTTCTAGCTCTGGAATGTATTGAATCTTCGGGTCTCCGTTTTCATCCATTTGGTATGATCCCTCATCGTCATAAAGATGAATATACGGTTTGATTGTAATGGCTTTTGGTAAGGTTTCAAATGGATGTACCCGTAGATCCATGATGAGATCGCTATTTCCTTTATTTGTCTCACGTCTACCATTGCCATGAATTAGTTTTAGTTCATGACCTTGTTCATCAAAAACTTCGATACTTATTCCTTGCCGGGAATCTACAGAAGTTGATTTATCAAGCAAGGCTATTCTTGTTGTAATACTAGTTGTTATGGGAGTTAGCATAATTTGTTCAATAGTAAACTGATTATTTTTGTATTTTCTACTTATATTAGGTTGTAAGTTTACATAGTTACCAATATCACTCACTGGAATATCCATTTTAAAAGGTTCAGAAATCCCAGTTATTGTAATGTATAATGTCAAATTAAACTTCTTCGGGAAAGGACTTCCACCTTGGTTTTTCAAATCTGCAAATTCAAATATTGCTGAATTCTTATCCTTACTTGGTTGTCCAAAAACACCACTAAAATTGGTTTGATTCAATAGTTCACCATTTAGTAAAAATTCAATATTACTAATTTGATCTGATAAACTTTCTTTGGCATTTTCACCTTCTTTATGATGGCGTTCAATCCCAATTGCAACACGTGTACCGTCATACACTACTTCTGTTACATTTAATGTAAAGCCTTCATGCGTAACGCTTGTATTCAATTTTGTTGAGAGTCCCTTTTCATCTGCGGCGTGTAGACCAAGATCCCTTGTAAATTTAAAAACAGATGATAATAAAGGCACTTCTTTCATCGTCGCAGCCATCGTTGGCGAAATTAAACCCGTAACAATAATCAAACTAAAAATCATTGCTACAGCTGCTGTAACTCCTAAATATTTTTTTACGTGAGATGGCTTTTCTTTACTTATCTTTTTTAATATACGCTTTTCCCATTTCTTTTTCTCGAAGTTTGTAAGGTTTTGTTCTTCATACTGTTCCAAATCAATATTCATATCATTTAAATCTTTATAAATAGACATATTCTCACTCCTCACACTTCATTTTTTGAACTAAAAAACTTTTAAGCTTTTTACGTCCTCTGGAAAGCTTGTTATAAACCCAAGACTCTTTCGCATCAAATTCTTTTGCTATTTCACTTGAAGGGGTTCCTTCTAAATAGTATTTTTCAAAGATTTCCCGTTCACTAGCTGACAATTGCTCAAGGAGTTCCTCAACGCAGTTTTCTTCTGATGGTTGTTTTGCCTTTACCATGGATTCATCAATTTCTGAAACGGAAAATTGCTGATTTTGTATGGTAATTTGTCTTCTTTGATAATCAATTGCTTTATACTTTGCAATCGCTGCAATCCATTGTTTGAATGAATTTTTCTTAGGATCAAAGGAATGAACATTATTCCATATCGATAATAAAACATCATCAAGGCATTCTTCATAATCTTGCTGCTGGTAATTTAAATGACGTTTAATGATCACTGTAAGTAAACCACCATACTGATTAATAATAAAAGGAATTGCTTTTTCATTTTTTTTCTGTATGTGTTGTACAACATTGTTCTCTGTAATTTTCAATTGTTCACCCCGCTCAATGAATATTGGTACCTACTATGTAATACGAAATGAATACGATAAATCTATCACAAAAGAAAAAAAGAATAACAGAAATGTTAATCTTTTAAAAATTTCCTTTATATAATTTGAAAACCTACAATCCTTCACAATCTTATCCATACTCTAACATAAAAATCCAATTTTCTTTAAAGGTGTTGTTCAAACTTTTTTAAAGTATTATTCTAAGTTCTAAAAAACAGTTCATCTTTTTTACAAACGGTTAAATTTTGTTTTAAAGATACAAGTGGTCTACAAATAAAAAAGTACACCACTATTATTTTAGTGATGTACTGATTTGATTATGGTTTTAGAATACATTCTTCAGAGTATATTTGTTGTTTTTTCATTATCGACTGAAATGATTTGGCGACTTGGCCATTCGAATGCATGTAACTGTCCACCAAACACAGCCCCACCGTCTATGCCAATAATATTATTTTCTCCGAAATAGACACGATAATCAGTTGGATTGTGGTGTAGGTTATAGGTAGGAGTATGGCCGAAGATAACCGTTTTTTTCCCTTGATAGCCGGCATGAAATTCCTCGCGAATCCAAAGTAAGCGCATGGGGTCAGTTTCGGCTATCGCAACATCTGGTACAACGCCACCATGGACAAAAATAGCATCCTCTAATTCAATGTATATTTCAAACGTCTCGATTAACTGTAAATGTTCTTCGAGCTTCGGCAATGTTTTAATAAAGCTAGGCAAAGTATTGCTTTGGATCGCTTCCTCAAAGTCTTCTAGCTGGTAGCCATAGCTTGCTAATGTTGCCTCTCCACCACAAAGTCCTACCCAATGGTTCCATGGTTTAGCAAGGCCTGAACGACATGCATTGAGCATGATCGCCTCATGATTGCCTAGCAAAACGCGTGCACCCTTTGCCTGTAATTCACTCACTAAATTTAACACACCACTAGAAGAGGGCCCTCTATCAATGTAATCACCTAGTAAAAAAAGCTGATCGTTCATTGGGTCGTAGTTTGCTTTTAATAGTAATTCTTCCAGCAGCCCTAATTCTCCATGTATATCACTAATTGCTAGTATTCGCTTCATTTACGAGCATCCTTTCTAATAGTACAGCTTTACCCTTAAGTATAGAGAATTATTCTACAAATTTCGACTTTTCCAGCTTCTCCTGGCTTTTTCCATAGAAATTTTAGAGAAATAATTCTCTTACTACTATTTTTATCATATGATAGGTGATTTTATATCTTTATTCATTTGTCTAGAGAGGATGACTTATGAGAGGAAGGAAAGGGGGAAACGTAACAGCAGAAGCAAATAGCAATGCTTCTACTGTTCAATAGTAAGATTATATTTGTAGTTTTTCCCATGCTTGCTTTGCTATTTGCTCATCAAATGTTGAAATTAGGCGAAAATTATGGCTGTCTAAAATGCGGAAATGCTGACTGATGACGTTTTGCTGTAGTCGAAAACCACCGTGCTCCTGAATGTTTTTCCACCATATGTATCCACCCATCGTTTTTTCTTTTGGCTGCAATGTTCCATTATTCGCGATTAAATCCACAACCTCTAATGGATCACCACCAAGCTCGTGCTGTAATATCGTGCTGTCCCGACACAATGTGCAAACAGTGACAGTGGTTGTCCAGCCGGCTAGTATTCGACCTTTTTCAATTTGGACAAGTGTTTTTTTGGATAGTCCTAGTAAATCACTCATTTGATCCTGTGTAAAAGATTTTTCTGTACGGATTAATTTCAGTTTTTCTGAAACGAGTGTGATTAATTGTTCACGATTCATCCTAACACCCCTTATTTTCAGATTGTTAAATTCCATTATACATGAAAGTAAAGATGCGTGTTTTTCTTTCAACATGGGAAGGTGAGGAGATGGACTAAAATTAAAACAGACTGCCCATAATGGACAGTCTATCGGATGTTAAATCTCATATTTTTTCGTATCAGAGATCACCCTGAAGTGGATGCCTTTAATCTGTGCACTTACTTTATGGCGAAGTGTATCAATATCTACAAGCTCCTCTTTATTTTTAACACACACAGCAATCTCTTGTAATAGCTTTGTAAAAGATTCTTTAAATAAGGAGCGCATATTATCGAAATCTAAACTACGAAAACTCCCATCAATATCGAAAGCTTCAACAGAATTTAATTGCTTAGATGCGCCTGCAAAACGATCATCGTAGACTGTGTAATTTTCATCTGTTACCACGATAATAAATAGAACTTCTCCCGTGATTGTTTTTAATTCAATATTTGTTTTGTGTTTTTTTACGTCAGTAATAATGTGAATACCATCTGAATGATATAGCTTAAATAATGTCATGTGTATGGCCCCCTGCAACTAGAATCATTTTTCTCTATTCATTATATAGTGAAATGGCTAATAATGGAATAAGGAATACCTGTTTCATACTATTACGATTGAACCTCTGTTTTGAGAGGGAGATTTTTTCGAAGAGGACGTACCTCAATATAATGAATTTGATGACCTTGTTGTTCATAGATGCTAAAAATGTAGGAGCCTAGCTCAATATTTTTTGATGCTTTAATGCCATTATTCACAGTTAAGAACCAACCACCTAATGTTTCCACTTCTTCGGCATCCAGCGTAATGTTTAATAGATTTTCCACATCTTCCACAAGCATCTTTGCATTTAATAAATAGTGATGATCTGTAATTTTTCGAATATCCGCAATTTCATCATCATCAAATTCATCTCGAATCTCACCAACAATTTCTTCTAATATATCTTCAACTGTTACTAGACCAGATGTGCCACCATATTCATCCATGAGGATGGCCATATGGATTCGTTCTTTTTGCATACGTACAAGTAATTCTTGGACTGGAATTGTTTCAATTACTCGAATGACAGGGTTAATGAAATCCTCCAGAACTAATGAGTCGTCTGTCAGTTGTTCAAGTAGACCATGCGTTAATAGTTCTTTGGCATTGATGAAACCTAATATATTATCTCGGTCACCATCATAGATCGGGTAACGCGTATATTTTTCAGCCGCAATGTAATGAATAATATTGGTAAATGATTCATTTTGTTCAATTCCAACAATTTCTGTTCGGGGAACCATAATTTCGCGCGCAATACGTTCGTCAAATTCGAAGACGTTATTGACATATTTGAGCTCAGATTTATTGATTTCACCACTTTTAAAGCTTTCAGACAGTAATAATCGCAATTCTTCCTCTGTATGAGAAAGCTCATGTTCGCTAGCAGGTTTCATGCCGAATAAACCAACTAACACGCGTGCAGAGCCGTTCAAGAACCAAATAAATGGATACATGATTTTATAGAAAAACATAATTGGTTTTGCGAAAAGAAGTGTAATGGATTCAGCTTTTTGAATGGCTGCCGTTTTTGGGGCTAGCTCGC
Source organism: Lysinibacillus sp. PWR01 (assembly GCF_043359455.1). Taxonomy (NCBI): domain Bacteria; kingdom Bacillati; phylum Bacillota; class Bacilli; order Caryophanales; family Bacillaceae; genus Lysinibacillus; species Lysinibacillus sp. PWR01. The sequence goes on from NZ_JBHERJ010000065.1 coordinate 54,290, forward strand.
CGACCACTACATGTAAAAACGTTGCAATGGCAAAGGCTGTTCCAATTGTAAAGATCGTCATATACTTATCGGAAATGCCGATCATTTCGAATAGCGGGTGAAGCATAAATTCAAATGTTTTTTCACCAACCATCCCGATACCAAGAGCTGTTACAGTAATTCCTAATTGACAGGCTGATAAGTATTCGTCTAAATGTTGAACAACATGCTTAGCAGCAATTGCTTTTTTATTGCCTTCTCCAACCAGTTGATCAAGTCTTGAGGAACGTACTTTTACAATGGCAAATTCTGTTGCCACGAAAAAGCCTGTTAAAGCTAATAAAATGGTAAAAATCGATAGGTTTATTATGGTCTCCAAATAGTCGTTCTGTAAAAACAGAACGTCACCTCCTAATTATGAATGAGTAATAATAAGGATTGCATCAATGCAATACTTTCGGGTGAAACATTTTTCTTAATCGTTTCAATTTTATTATCATCTTGCTTGTTCATTTGTGCTAGCAGAGAAGTGACATCATGCTCTAGATCTTGCATTTTTAAACGAAGCACTTGTACATCGATTTCTTCATAGGGTGTGATGTTTAACTCATGTTGGATTTGTACGAGTGAAAGCCCCTGTTGTTTGCGCTGTTCAATAAATTGAAGCCGTTTAATCATGGCTGGGTCATAGTAGCGATAATTTGTTGCAGAACGTTCTGCATCTAGCAAACCAATATTCGTATAGTAGTCGATTGTTCGTTTAGTAATGCCTGTTTTTTCTGCAAGCTCGCCAATTTTTAATTTCTCTGTCCCAATGCAAACACCTCCAAACCATCACGTGATACTTTGATTATAACGTGATGGTTTTAGTTTATTCAAATGATAGCCTCTAATATTTCGAAATTATAAAATTTCTTTACAAAAAAAATAACGTTTCTACCAGGATTAAATGGTAGAGACGTTACTAGGTTTACGGAAGTAAATAAGTATCATAGAGGTGATGGAGTGCTTCCTCACCATTTTTTTGTAAGAGAACTTCTTCATTATATGTAAGCGTTACGTTTGTGTGCTGGCTATCAATTTTGTCATCAATTATTTTACAGGTAACAGTTACAAAGCCTGATTCAGCAAGCTTTTCTTTCATCTCTTCACTCCATGCCTGATCAGAAAATAGTGGAGACTGCCAAATACCTCTCACATGTAGCTCATTTTTTTCAAGGTCATAATCCCAGCGTATGTCACGTAAAATAGTTTTAAATAGGTCATTAACCGTAAACGATGTATCTTTATAGTTAATGTCTAGAGCACGTATTGCATGGACATCTCGACTAACTGCACTAGCTGCGGAATTAGCAGCTGAATTGATGCCTGAAGCAGCATCTTTAATTTCTGATAATCGATTACCACAGCCAGAAAGTAGTGCGCAGATGCATGTGATACAAGCTACTTTTGTCATCCATTTCACAAGTAGTCCCTCCAGTCTAGTAAGTTGTTATTACTATCTTAACGAAAAGAAAAATACGAAGAAAGGGCATGAAGGCGGCAGATTGTGACGGTTTTGCAACGATGCGACCTCCACTTGATTGTTCGGCATTTGGGAAGAATAGAAGTCTGAAAATTTAGTAAAATTTCAAGAGAATGGGAGCGGTGTGTGATGAAAATTAATGATGAAATGCTTGATCGATTAGGAACATATTTTGTTTATCATGCTGTTTATGATAATTATGGTATTACGTTTGAAAACTTTGTGGAGCGTTGGCTACGAGGCATACTTGACATATAGTGAGCTGTACTGTAAAAACTCCTGGAAACAGGAGTTTTTATCTATAAAAAAGACATATATCCCTCTAATTTAGATACTTTACTCATAGTAACTAATGCTATAATTAGCTTAATTGGTTACTTCTCTATTACTTTCTATCTAAAGGGGGATGATACATATGAATTTATTGGGGAAAATACTTGCCACTGTCATTGGAACGGTATTTGTCGTATTTGCAGTTATAACAGCTGTGAATATTTATCAAACAAAAAATTTAACGATAGAAACAGCTCAAAAAATGGCACAGGCAGAAACATCTGATAATGCCTATCAGATTCAAATCCAGCTGGATTATGCAATGGATACAGCACGTACGCTTGCAGCCAATTTAACGACAATGGTGGAAGAACAAAAGGCTGATCGTGCTTTAACAGATGCTATGTTCCAACGTATTTTGAATAATAATGAGCAATTTATGGGTGTTTGGTCTGTATGGGAGCCTAATGCCTTTGACGGGCAAGATGAAAAATACGTCAATACAGATAGACATGATACAACAGGACGCTATGTTCCATTCTGGACGCGAGATGGCGATAGGATCGTTCATTCTCCTATTGTAGATTATGATACGTCTGATTTTTATCTTTTACCGAAACAAAAAGGGCAGGAAATGATTTTGGAACCATTTGTTTATCCTGTCGCTGGTAAGGATGTGCTATTAACGTCCATCATTGTGCCTGTTACGATTGACAATGAATTTAAAGGCATCGTGGCTGTGGACATGAGTTTAGAAACATTTGCTCAACTAAGCCAACAAGTAAAATTATTTGATAATGGCTATGGCTCGATTATCTCGAACAATGGCATGTTTGTGACACATCCAAACAATGATTATGTGACAATGCCACTTGCTGAGCAAGAACACTATACATATATAAAAGAGATCCAAACAGCCATTCAGCAGGGCAAGTCTTCCGTTATTCAGGATTTTTCAAGCTATTTACAAGAGGATAGCTATATTGTCACTGCTCCCATTCACATTGGGAAAACCGAGACACCGTGGTCATTGCTGGTCACAGTACCGACTCAAGAAGTATTAGCACAAACAACAAAGCTAACATGGACAATGGTTATCATAGGCGTTGCTGGTATGATTTATCTTTTAATCGTGTTAACATGGCTTATTCGTCGAATTGTTCGACCCATTGTATTGGCAGTGGCACAAGTACAAGCAGTAGCAGATGGAAATTTAGCAGTGGAACCATTAGCAGAGGATAGCAAGGACGAGCTTGGCCATTTAGCAAAGGCTGTCAATATCATGACAAGTAATACACGAACATTGATTCAAGAAGCGACGCAAATTTCAAATCAGGCGAGTGCCTATAGTGATCGACTCATGTCCTCCACAACTAATATGAGTGTTAGTATCGACCAAGTGCTAACAACAACAGGTGAGTTGGCAACAGGAGCAACCTTACAAGCCGAGCAAGCAGCCCTAACATTAGGCGTAACGCAAGAGGTTGAGCAGAAATTGCAAGCTATTCAAGTGGCAATTAAAGAAATGACGCAGCGCTCTCAGCAGACAACACAGGCATCCAAGCAAGGGTTGGTTCATGCGGAACAATCGATTCAAGGGATGGAGGCGATGGCGGAGCAAGTCACATTAACAGCATCTGTTGTCCAGCAGCTCAGTGACCAATCGACTGAAATTAATCGTATTTTACAAGTAATCGATGCCATTGCAGGTCAAACGGATTTATTAGCACTGAATGCGGCGATAGAGGCTGCTCGTGCAGGTGAGCATGGGAAAGGCTTCTCTGTCGTAGCGGAGGAAGTACGCAAACTTGCTGAGGGGTCCGCCAAATCGACAAGTCAAATTGCAGCGATTATAGATACAGTTGTGAAAGAGACCGTGAAAGCAAGCGATGCTATGCAAAATGTCGTGGCTGCTGTGCAAACCAACACACAGTATCTTGATGCCAATAAACAAGCACTTGATGCCATCTTACAGCATATCGTTGATACAGTAGCGCAAATTGACGAAGTGACAACTGCCTCTCATTTAATTCAAAAGGAGACAGTAGAGGTAGTACGAGCAGTAGAAAATATGACAGCTGTTAGCGAGCAATCCTCAGCAGGAACAGAGGAGCTATTAGCAACGATGGAGCAGCAAAATACCGCGGTTCATGAGCTGCAAAGTATGGCAGAAAGCTTAACAGCCATGACAAACTCCTTACAACAAACACTAGCAAAATTCCATTACTAATGGACAGCAGTAGCTGCGTGTCATCTTTTGTACAACGGGATGACATGCGGCTAAATTGTAAGTTGATTTCTATGTGGATTATTTTTCTGAATTTTTAGTTATTTATTGGTGCATAAATGCTATTATTTATTTAGTTGCTATAGGCAGGAGCTGGTACATGTGAAATTACTACATAAAATCTTACTGACAACATTATCTACAATGATGATTGTGTTCATCATTATTTTAAGTGTCAATATTGTAAAAACTAATTCATTAGCAGTGGATGATGCACGACAGCTTGCTCAATCGCGTGCGTCTGAAAGTGCATATAAAATGCAGATGGAACTTGATTATGCGATGGATACAGCGAGGACATTAGCCTCTAATCTCCAAACGATGGTAGCCAATCATAAGGGAGATCGTGATTTAGCAAACGACATGTTCAAACAATTACTTGAACAAAATAACACCTTTCTGGGGGTTTGGACGATTTGGGAGCCAAATGCCTTTGATGGACAAGATGCTCACTTTGCCAATATGGAAGGGCATGATGCATCAGGTCGCTTCCTTCCCTATTGGGCACGTAGCAACAATGATGTGACGGTCGCTCCGCTTGAAGACTATGAAACAAGTGATTATTATGTATTACCTAAAACGCTGAAGCAAGAGGTTATTTTAGAGCCGCTTTCTTACCCAATTGATGGACAAGAGGTATTGATGACTTCTACGGCTATTCCTATTCAAATAGATGGCAAGGTCGTTGGTATTGTTGGGGTTGATATAAGCTTAGAAACATTGGTAGCTATTAATAATGAAATTGTCCTATATGATACAGGGTATAGTGCCATTGTGTCACATAAAGGGATGTTTGTTTCCCATCCCTCTCCTGATTATGTCAATAGGCCGGTAGCTGAAACGGCAAAATATAAAAATTCAGATGAAATTTTGACTGCCGTTGAACAGGGCAAATCCTATATCGTAGAGGATTATTCATCTTATTTACAAAAACCTTCCTTTATTGCGATTTCACCTATTCAAATTGGTCAAACAGCGACACCGTGGGCATTGCAGGTAATTATTCCTTCCGATGAGGTAATGGCAGCCGCAAGTGAAGCGATGTGGCTGTCAATACTACTGGCCATTATTGGTATTATTGTGTTAGTTGTAGCCATTACTTGGATAGCTCAAAAGATCGTAAAACCAGTGGTTCAGACAGTGGAACAGGTCAAAACCATTGCTGCAGGAAATTTAGCCGTGGAGCCGTTACAGATTCGTTCGAAGGATGAAATTGGTGAGCTTGCACATGCCATGAATCATATGACAGACAATATGCGCGAGCTGTTACAAGCGGCTACACATATTTCCAATCAGGTGAATGTATACAGCGGTGAATTACGTTCTTCTACCAATGATATGAGCATCAGTATCGAACAGGTGTTGACGACAACAAGTGAGCTGGCGACAGGTGCTACCTTACAAGCCGAACAAGCATCTACCACATTGGGGGTCACACAGGAGGTTGAGCAGAAACTGCAAGCGATTCAAATGGCAATTGAGGAAATGCTACAGGATTCTCAGCTAACAACAGCGTCATCTAAACAAGGGTTGGTTCATGCAGAGCAGTCCATTCAAGGGATGGAGGCAATGTCTGAAAAAGTGTCACTGACAGCTACGGTTGTCCAACAGCTCAGTGACCAATCAACAGAAATTAATCGTATTTTACAAGTCATTAATGCTATCGCAGGTCAAACGGATTTATTAGCACTGAATGCGGCGATAGAAGCGGCTCGTGCAGGTGAGCATGGCAAGGGCTTCTCTATAGTAGCAGAGGAAGTACGAAAGCTTGCAGAAGAATCAGCCAAATCAACAAGCCAAATTGCCTTAATTATTGATATGGTTGTCAGGGAAGCGGCTAAGGCCAGTGATGCTATGCAAAGTGTTGTCTTAGCTGTGCAAACCAACACACAGTATATTGATGCCAATAAACAGGCACTTGATGCGATTTTACGCCATATAGTCGATACAGTAGCCCAAATTGATAATGTGACAGCTGCCTCCAGTGTCATTCAAAGGGAGACGCAGGAAGTTGTGCGTGCAGTGGAAAATATGACGGCTGTCAGCCAGCAATCTTCAGCAGGAACAGAGGAGCTATTGGCAACGATGGAACAGCAAAATTTAGCGGTTCATGACATCAATCGTAAGGCCCAGCAATTGGCAGCTATGACGGACTCTTTACAGGGAGCGCTAGCTAAATTTCAATATTAAATCGAAAGAGCTGTTGACAAGGTGAAGTTTTCATCCAACCTTGCCAACAGCTCTTCTACTTATTTAAAAAATTGTGTAATAAATTGATTCGCTTCCTGCCAGTTATAGACCCTTACAACATTATTAGGAACGGCAATACGATTGTATGGTGTATCAAATAACACAACAGGTATTTTTAATTCCTCTGCCAGCATCACCGCATTATCGTGCTTATCCTCAAAGAAAGCTTCTACATGATGTTTTTTAGCAGCAGCTAGTTTATCATGGCTGCCGAGAAGCTCAATATGATCGTATGGTATAGCTTGGGTATGAAACCAATTGACCGTGATGTCTGCAACATTTTCACCTCGTGCAGAAATATAATACAGCTCAAAATTATTTTTCCAAGCGGTTAAAATATTTCTTGCATCTTTTGCTACCTCAGAGACTTCGTACATATAAGGCTCATTTTCCTTAAACCAAGTATTAAAGGCACTTCGGTCAATAGGGTGTGGAAAGGCAGATAAAAAATCATATTCACAAACATCGTCCAGCGTAATATTTACATTGTATTGTTTATTAATATGTGGAATGAGTGTACTTGGACATGTCACAGTCCCATCAATATCAATACCAAAGCGGGGCTTTTTCATGCTAGCACCTCCTTAGGCATTCGCTTTTTGTGCTTCTTCCGCTGCACGTTTTTCTTCCATTTCTGCTGCTAATTTATCAATTTCTTTCTTCAGTTCTTCCACCATTGTTTCTTCTGGCACTTTACGAACTGTTTTCCCCTTCATAAATAGTAAGCCTTCACCACGAGCACCGGCGATACCGATATCTGCTTCTCGTGCTTCCCCAGGACCGTTTACTGCACAGCCTAGAACAGCTACTTTTAAAGGTACACTTAATTTTGAAATATATTCCTCTACTTCATTTGCGATAGAAATTAAATCAATTTCAATGCGTCCACATGTTGGACAAGAAATCAGTGTGGCCATATTAGAAGCGAGACCAAATGATTTTAATAGTTCTCGTGCTACTTTGATCTCTTCTACAGGGTCAGCAGAAAGGGAGATACGTAATGTGTTCCCAATGCCTTTTGAGAGGATGGCTCCAAGACCTGCTGCTGATTTAACAGTACCCGCAAATAATGTCCCTGACTCTGTAATTCCTAAATGGAGCGGATAATTAAAGGCTTTAGCCGCTTTTTCATAGGCTTCAATAGCAAGATTAACATCAGATGCCTTCATTGACACGATAATATCGTGGAAGTCCAAGTCTTCCAAAATTTTAATATGGTGTAGTGCAGATTCAACCATACCATCAGCTGTAGGATAGCCGTATTTTTCTAAAATATGACGCTCTAATGAACCGGCATTTACACCAATACGAATGGGTATACCTTTCGCTTTGGCTGCATTGACAACAGCTTCCACTTTTTCTTTACGACCAATATTACCTGGATTAATACGTACTTTATCGATACCATTTTCAATGGCTTTTAATGCTAATCTATAATCAAAATGAATATCAGCTACTAATGGAATATGAATACGTTTTTTGATTTCGGCAATCGCATCCGCTGCACGTTCATCTGGTACAGCAACACGAACAATTTGACAGCCCGCTTCCTCAAGACGCAGAATTTCTGCAACTGTTGCTTCTACATCATGTGTTTTGGTTGTACACATACTTTGAATGAATAATTCATTACTACCACCAATTGTTAAGTTACCGACACGCACCGGACGCGTATTTGAACGGTGACAAATTTCACTCATTAACTTTCTCTCCTTTTCGGGCCACTATTTTCAGCCGTCACTGTCATTTATTTTAGCAGTGTAAGAAAATAAGGACAAGGAAGAAACGCTAACTTTTCATTTTCCGCAATTGTTTTCAAGCTCAAACGAGAGAGGGAGCTTGATATTTTCACCTGGAACTAGTGCTTGTAATTGTAAGTGTGGGTTTAAGTTGTAAAAAAGTTGTAAGCGTTCTGGAAAGGTCATGGGAACTTTTGCAGGGTGTAGGGCAAATAAACTATGGACGGTATCTCCTTCAATCGTTTGTACGGTAATATAATTTGGCTCACGCTGTTTTTCACAAAGTCCATTTTCTGAGCTCTTTGTGGATAAAGCCGCAAGCGGGATGGACCCTTCTGTTAAATCTACTTTGACGACAAAGGCAATTACGATGATGATAGTTGTTAAGATGAATGCGCGCAAAAAATCCCCTCCTTTTCTACACTATATTGAGAAGAGAGGGGATTCATGCACATTATTTTATATTTGGTTGTTTTGGATATTTTGTAAAGGCCACAATTAATAGAGAAATGGTTAAAAATAAAGAGAGTACAGTGATAACAGTACTGTTAACGGGCAAATAGTCTGCTAGCATCGATAGTAACGTTGCCCAAGTGATAGCAAAAGTTGTTGTTCTCCAGATGTGGCGATATTCACCTCGACGCTTCATCGCTTTCAAGATAAATAAACCTGCTAAAGCATAAAGGGCAATTTGTGCAAAAATAAGCATTGTTGTCACGACGAAAAGCATTAGGAAGGTGAATGGGTATAAAAGCCATTTAATGCCCTCTATGTAATCTGTTAAACCAGTTAAACTATCCATATCAAATGTATCAACAGACATACCTGCTGCAAAGCGACCTAAAGAGAATACGGACACAATGGTAATAAGTAGAAAAGTATATTGAATAACCTTTCCAATAGGTAATAAACGATAGGCTGCTAGTTTTTTAGGATGTATAAGACTATCGATAAAAAGCTGTGAGTGTTTCATACTATATCTCCTCCAATCGATATTTTAACATGTTCAAAGAAGACAAGATATGAAAGAAGTATAAATGAGGAGGGTCTTGATGTTAAAATGTTAACATTATGTAAAGAAGTTAAAGGAATTCTTTACTTTTTGTTTGGAATCATTTAATGATTAGAACTAGAGTAGTAGAGATGTAGGAATTGGAGCGAAAACAATTGACAATAGATTGGCAAAGCATACTCTTTCAGTTTTTAGGTGGGTTAGGGGTCTTTTTATTTTCCATTAAATTCATGGGAGACGGGCTTCAAAAATCAGCGGATGATCGGTTGCGAGAATGGTTAAATCGCTTTACCACAAACCCGATTATGGGTGTCCTGGTAGGGATATTTGTAACGATTTGCATACAATCAAGTTCTGCCACAACAGTCATAACTGTAGGGTTAGTGAGTGCTGGTTTTTTAACATTGCGTCAAGCAATTGGTGTCATCATGGGAGCAAATATCGGTACTACCATAACGGCATTTATTATTGGTATTAATATTGGACTCTATTTTTACCCTTTATTGGCAATTGGTGCAGGCTGTTTATTTTTCTTAAAGAAAGCAACATATCAACATATTGGTCAAATTCTGTTTGGCTTTGGCGGTTTGTTTTTAGGACTAGAGTTGATGAGTGCTAGTATGCAGGCGTTACATCAGCTTGCAGATTTTGCATCGTTAACGCTTCACCTAAGTAATCAACCGATATTAGGCATATTTTTAGGAACCATTTTCACCTTACTTGTGCAAAGCTCTACCGCAACAGTTGGGGTGCTGCAAGGTTTATATGCTGAGCAGTTAATTGGTTTAAATAGTGCTTTACCGATTTTATTCGGTGAAAATATTGGCACGACCATTACAGCTGTTTTAGCTTCTCTTGGTGCTTCTATTTACGCTAAGCGCGCAGCAGCGGCTCATGTGCTATTTAATGTCATTGGGACGATCATTTTCATGTTATTGTTTACACCGTTTATGCAATATGTACAGTGGATCAGTGGGGTATTTCATTTAGAGCCTCGCATGCAAATTGCCATTGCTCATGGCTCATTCAATGTGTTTAATATGATGATCCAACTACCATTTATTGCTGGACTCGCAGCATTGGTTACGAAGTTACTACCAGGACATGATGGCAATATTAATGTAACAACAAAGCATTTAGATCCTTCATTCATCGATGCCTCTCCTGCCATTGCGCTTGGTCAAGCTAAAGAAGAGGTATTGCGAATGGGTGAACATGCATTGCGTGGGTTGGAAGAAACCTTTTTATATATGAAATCAGGAGAGGCGGAACATATCCCAACGGTGCTACAGCTAGAAGTCGGCCTTAATCATCTAGACAATGAAATTACTGATTATTTAGTAATGGTGTCTAAGCAGCCTCTTTCTCGTGCAGACTCAGTGAGACATCATAGCTTACTAACAAATGTAAGAGACTTTGAGCGAATTGGAGATCACTTTGAAAATATATTAGAGCTTTTACAATACAAGGATCATCATGAGGTAAGCTTAAGTAAATCAGCACGACAAGATTTAATTGGTATGTTTAGTTTAGCCATAGAGGCGGTACGTAAAAGTATAGAAGCATTGGATACGGCAAGCTTAAGTTTAGCTCAAGAAGTAACAGAGCTAGAAAGCTTGATAGATGATATGGAAGATAAACTGCGTCAAAAGCATATTGCACGATTAAATACGAATGAATGTAGTGGAGCGGCAGGAATTGTTTATATGGATATCGTTAGCAATCTAGAGCGTATAGGAGACCATGCAGTCAACATTGCAGATTCTATTTTAGGCATTCGTCATTAATGAAATGAAACTTTTCACTTTGTTATTCCGTATGAAAGGCAATGCACGTTAAAGGAGAGAAACGTTATGGAAGTTGTTGGCTGGATCTTAGTGATTGCCTGCTTTATGATTTCATTTATTGGTTTAGTATATCCGATAATTCCCGGTGTACTGTTTTTAGTCGGTGGATTTTTGCTCTATGGCTTATTTTTCTCATTCGCAGAGCTAAGCTGGTGGTTTTGGGTCATTGAAATACTATTTGTCGTGTTGTTATTTGGGGCAGATACTGTGGCAAATGCGTTTGGCATTAAAAAGTTTGGTGGTTCCAATGCGGGAATGTGGGGCAGCACCATCGGTTTATTGATTGGTCCATTTGTTATCCCAGTGGCGGGGATTTTAATCGGACCATTTCTAGGGGCTGTGATTGCTGAACTAATCGTTGAGAAACGTACATTTAGTGAGGCGGTAAAAAGTGGTGTGGGTTCTTTAATTGGCTTTTTGACATCTACTGTTGCAAAGGCCGTTATTCAAATTGTGATGATTATTGTATTTTTTATCGCCATTTAATGCCTCCCTTTGAAGGTTTAGTGTGTTGGATGAAAGGGTAAGATAGTAAACGTATCGGTATTTCAGTCAAAAGGCTGAAATCTTCAAATTGAAGTATTTTTCGTTGAATGGTTTGACCAATTTTGATAATCTAAGGATGTACTAATTATTTCTTATTTTAGGGAGGAACTTAACAATGGCTTACGAATTACCACAATTAACTTACGCTTATGACGCATTAGAACCACATATCGATGCAAAAACAATGGAAATTCACCATTCTAAACACCACAATACTTATGTAACAAACTTAAACGCAGCAGTAGAAGGTACTGAATTTGCAGAAAAAGACATTAACGACTTAATCGCAAACCTTGATGCTCTTCCAGCTGACAAACAAACTGCTGTACGCAACAACGGTGGCGGACATGCTAACCATACATTATTCTGGGAAGTAATCGCTCCAGGCGGTTCAAATACACCAGTTGGCGAAGTTGCAAAAGCAATCGATGCTAAATTCGGTTCTTTCGATGCTTTCAAAGAAGAATTTGCAAAAGCTGCTACAACTCGCTTCGGTTCAGGTTGGGCTTGGTTAATCGTTGATGGTGACTCAGTTGCTGTTACGTCTACTCCAAACCAAGACTCTCCAGTAATGGAAGGTAAAACACCAGTTTTAGGCCTAGATGTATGGGAACATGCATACTACCTAAACTACCAAAACCGTCGTCCAGATTACATCGGTGCTTTCTGGAACGTAGTAAACTGGGATGTAGTGGAAGCTAAATTCCAAGCTGCAAAATAAGAATGAATAATCGGCTGTGCCTAAAGTGAGCAATCACGGAGGCATAGCCTTTTTTTATTGGATAAAACAGCAAAAATAAGGGAGAGAATCTAGAAATATACGGATAGAGGAACCTAAATAAATAGAGAGCGTGAAATAGGGCAACCTTTCTACATAAAGTACCGTCAAATAAATGATGTTTTACATAAGAATTCATAAGTGCGTGCTTTTCTGTCATACCTTCGAATGGTATACTAGGTATCGTGTATTGAAATGATCAGAAGATGAGGAGGGGAATGCATATGCGCAAAGCACCAGGGAAAAATCGCGCGGCGAGTGTTAAAGCAAAACATCATTCTAATTTAACATTTCGTATGAATATCCTTTTCTTTGCAATATTTATCGTATTTTCAATGTTAATTTTTAGACTTGGTTATATGCAAATCGTCAAAGGGGAAGATTATGTACGTGATTTAGAGCGTAAAGAAGAGGTACCTGTCAATACAAGTGTGCCGAGGGGACGTATGTATGATCGATACGGACGTATTTTAGTGGATAATCACCCGGAAAATGCCATTACGTATACGAAAATGCAAACGACCACAACAGAGGAGATGCTTGATATCGCGAAAAAGCTGGCGCAATTAATTGAACAGCCAACGAAGCGTGTCACGTTGCGTGATAAACAGGATTTCTGGATCCTACAAAATCATGATGCTGCCTATGAAAAAATCACGAAGGCAGAAGAGGATAAAATTCGAGCACAAGAAAATATTACAACAAGTCAAATCAATGCAGAAATTGATAAATTGGTACGCGAACGTATAACGAATGATGAACTTTTACAATTAACAGAGGCAGATTTAGAAGTATTAGCGATTTATCGTGAGATGGTATCTGGCTATAATTTATCTCCTCAAATTATTAAAAGTGAAAATGTATCAGCGGATGAATTTGCCCGTGTATCTGAGCGTTTAACAGAATTACCAGGCGTGAATACAACAACAGATTGGAAACGCGTCAAATTATCGTCTTTATCTATTCTTGGCCGAACAACGGTCCCAACAAAAGGGATACCGAAAGAAAAGCTTAATTATTATTTAGCACGTGACTACTCACGTAATGACCGTGTGGGAGAAAGTTATATTGAAGCACAATATGAAGAATTACTACAAGGTCAAAAAACCGTTGTTAAAAACATTACCAATAAAAAAGGCCAGGTAGTCGACACCGTGACAACCTATGAAGGGGAGCCAGGTAAAGATTTAATCCTTTCATTGGATAGTGAGTTACAGGCGGAAACGGATAAGATTGTGGAAGAAGAATTGCTTAATTTAAAGGCACTTCCAGGCTCCTATTTATTAGACCGTGCCTTCCTAATCATGATGGATCCAAATACAGGCGACATTTTATCGATGGTTGGTAAAAAAATAGAGAAAGATCCTGAAACAGGAAAAAATATGGTCGTTGACTATGCATATGGATCATTTACAACGGCTTATGAAGCAGGTTCATCGGTTAAAGCAGCGACCGTTCTTACTGGTTACAATCAAGGCGTTATATCCATGGGCACTTCTATGGGGGATGAGCCTATTAAATTAGCTAGCACTGACCCTAAAGCGTCTATTTTTAACCGTTATGGCTATGTACCAATGAATGACCTGTTGGCATTAGAACGTTCTTCCAACTCCTATATGTTTAAGATTGCGTTACTGCTTAATGGAACACCTTATAGTTATGGTATGCCATTACGCTTAAAGGACGATACGTTCTCAAAAATGCGTAATAATTATGCGCAATTTGGATTAGGTGTGAAAACAGGCATTGATTTACCAAATGAATTTAGTGGGGTGCGTGGTCCATCAGGTCCAACAATGGGTGGTAAAACACTTGACTTGGCTATTGGTCAGTATGATACGTATACACCACTTCAACTTGCGCAATATATTTCAACAGTTGCCAATGGTGGCTATCGTATTCAGCCACATGTTGTGAAACAGGTTCGTGATCCATCTCAAGATGGCAAACAATTAGGCCAATTAGTGACAGAAATAGGACCAACTATTTTGAATCAAATTGATAATCCTAGAGAAGAGATCGATTATGTAAAACAGGGGCTACGTCGTGTATATACTGGTTCATATGGTACAGCAAAAGCTCAATTTGCGGATACGCCATATACAGCTGCAGGGAAAACAGGGACAGCAGAGGTAGTTTATTATGGTCCATTACGTGAGCACTACGGTACAAACACGATTAACTTAACACATGTTGGTTTTGCACCATATGAAAATCCTGAAATTGCCTATGCAGTTGTTATCCCATGGGTTAATACAAATTTAGCTCCACACTATTATCAAAATAATGTCATTGCTAGACGTTCATTAGATAAGTATTTTGAATTAAAAGCAAAATACCAAGCTGAAAAAGTGACAGATAGCAATGTAAAACAGCCAATTTTACCAGCGATTACAGAAGAAAAAATTGGTGAGGATGAGCAGGAATAAAGGGCATTTGAGATGCTCTAATATAAAAACGGATTTGGAAAATTTATTTTCCAAATTCGTTTTTATTTTTACTCTTTTCAAGACTAGTCATGAATTTTAAATGATGTTACGCTAATCCTTAAGTAAATATGGAATGTGTAGCTTATGATGGCAATGATAAGTCATTGAATATGAGCTAGTTGATTTCTATTCACTATAAAAACAACAGGGGTGGTTGAGATGCGGGGGAGTATACAGAAAAAGATGACGCTCTATTTTTCTCTAGTAGTGTTCATTATTTCTATATTGATTGCATGGTCGACCTATCGTTCTTCAGTACAGTTAATTGAAGAATCTTTAAGCAACGTAGCGGGAACGATAGCCATGCAATCATTAAGTAAAATCGATATAGATCGATACGAAAAAGAAATCACATTAGCAGCAGATCAAGATTTAACGTACTATTATGATTTACGAGAGACGCTAAATGATTATCGTGAGTCAACAGGTCTTGTCTATTTATATACGATGGGACGTAATCAAACAGCGAATGGATATGATTATTTTTATATGGTAGATGGCTTACCAGTAGGTGATGACAATGAGTCTCTTTTAGGTGAAAAAGAGGACAGCCCAGAAATTTTGCCACGAATTGAAAAAACGTTTGAAACAGGCAGCGCGCAAATTGAAATGACAAATGAAGCGTCATATGGCGCACTGATTTCAGCCTATATTCCCATAAGAGCAAGCTCTGGCGAAGTAATTGGAATTATTGGTGCGGATTTAGATGCTACAGCGATTTATGCAGAAATGGCGACGCAAAAGAGAAATTTAATACTCTTTATTGGTGTGGCCTTGCTAGTGAGTATGATTGCGGTTTATAGTTTGAGCTCCTATCTAGTAGCCCCTATAAAAAAACTGGCAGATCAGGTGAAAAAAATTGGAGAAGGCGATTTATCAACAACTATTGAAACAACAAGATCAGATGAAATTGGCACTTTAACAATAGCTTTTCAAAAAATGACCAACCACTTAAGGCAGGTTATTCAAGGCATTCACCAACATTCCTCCAACCTTGCTTCCATGTCTAGCAATCAATTAAGCCATATGGAGGAAATAAAACAGGGGAATGATATTGTAGAGAAAACAATGACGGAATTAGCATTAGGTTCTGAGGAGCAAGCAATAGCAACCGTCGATATCTCGGAAATGATGAAGGATTTTACTATCCAAATAGACGATGCTAATCAAAAAGGCACAGTTCTACATACAGAGTCTGTAGATGTTCTTGCATTAACAGACCAAGGCTATAAACATATCATAGAGGCAGAAAAGCAAATAACCATTCTTTATAAAAATGTGGAGGACTCGGTGGAGCAAGTAAAGAGGCTGGACCATCAAACAAGGGATATTTCGAGCTTAGTGCAGGTGATTGAAGGAATTGCAGACCAAACGAACTTATTAGCGTTAAATGCAGCCATTGAAGCAGCACGTGCGGGAGAACAAGGTAAAGGTTTTGCGATTGTAGCCGATGAGGTACGAAAGCTGGCGGAAGAGGTAAAGAGCTCCATTGGTGATATTACTGCTATAGTTACAGGTGTGCAAAGAGAATCCAGTGAAGTGACGAAATTGTTAGAACAAGGATATCAGCAAGCAGACAAAGGGACAACCACATTAAGAGAAACAGGTAAAACTTTCACTCATATTTATGAAGCTGTTGAACAAATGCAGCAACAAATTCATGGTATTGCACATGATGTACAAAGTATTTCAGAACGTGGTAGTAATATGAATAATTCGCTTGAAAATGTAGCTGCTGTGACAGAAGAGGCACAGGCAGGGGTGGAAAATACATCGGCACTTATTCAAAAATCCACTATAGCGATCGTTGACATTGTGCACAATTCAGAGGAACTTGTCAAAATTGCTGATGAACTCAATCAGTCAGTCGCAAAATTTAAACTAAACTAAGTAGTGAAAGGGACGTTTGCATAGCAAAACGTCCCTTTCATGTTGTTGAAAAAAGCTCATGTCTCTAACAGAAAAAGACCTTTTGGCAAGGCGAGAGGTTGATTTCCGTTACGTCAGCGTCCTTTCCAGGGGGCGTCCGATGAGCCGCTTCACTCACTTACGTTCGCTCCAGGGTCTCATCTGTGACGCAAAATCCCCTTGGAGTGACGCTGGCTCCACTCCAATCAACCATTCTGCAAAAGTGTCTCTTCCTTATCTTTCATACTAGAGGTAGCGATCAAAATAGCCCATTATTTGTATGATTAGTGAGAGGATAGGCTCTTATTTTCAATTTGGAGAAGTGATGAGTGACAACTCCCTCCATAAAATGAGTAGTGAAAACCTTTGCTAAAAAGATAATATTTTTATGGATTGGTGTGGAAGGCTATT
>NZ_JBHERJ010000066.1:0-22552 GCF_043359455.1 Lysinibacillus sp. PWR01
GGCGGAACGGAAATCAACCCCTCACCCTGCAAAGTTGCCTTTTCTGCCGTTGACATCATCTTTTTTCAACAACATGTAGAGCTATTTCATCAGTGAAATAGCTCTCGCTTTCTGAATCTCTAAAAGATCCATCCTCTATTGCAATATTTACACAACAAACATTTTAATAGGTACTATAGTGTTTAATACTTCTAAAAATATAAATAGATGTAAATGTTAGTAGTCTATCCTTTTAAATTTTGCGCAAAGTTCGCTAATTTTTCTGCTGAATTCGTTACCTCAGTAAATGAAGTGCCTAATTCACTTAATATGCCTACAATTGCTTGTATTTTCGTTGCCATACAATCATTTTGATCTTTTGCTTCTGTCATGGCTCCCAATATACTCGTAAATTGACCTTCAGTTTGTAACATATTTTCCTCACCAGCTGCTACTTCATCTTGAATATTTGTCAAAGAATGCTCTAATTTCTCGGTTCGTTCACCCGTTTTTTTCAATAACAAAGCAACCGCTGTAACTGATTCTTTTGTTTGAATCGATAATTTACGCACTTCGTCAGCCACTACACTGAAGCCCTTCCCTGCTTCCCCAGCGCGTGCTGCTTCAATTGCAGCATTCAAAGCCAACAGATTCGTTTGATTCGCAATATTGGTCACAACACTCATGATTGTTTCCATTTCCCTAGACATACCTGATAATTGTTCAATATTTTCTTCTATATCATGAAGAGAATGAATAATATTGAGCATATTTTGTGATTGATTTTTTAAACGTTCGCGACCCTCAAGTGCTTGATTTTCAGCCAATGTAGACACTTCGAGTGATTTTTTGGCCAATTGTTTAATTTCGTCAGATTGTTTGCTTAAGCAGCAAAATGAATCATTTGTTTCCTTCGAGATTGTTGCAAGAGCTTCCGAAGAATCTACAATCTGTCGTTCAATCGCATCTTTTTCATGCACCATTTTTTCCTTCAGCTGTTCCACCGTGTTTTCAAAAGCTTCTAAAACAAGTTGTTGCTCAAAATTACAAATTTTCGATATAGCTCTGATCGTATTGAATTGATCTTGTGGAAACTCTATATTTTTTTCGACTAAATCAATAAATGATATCGATAAATCTTGGAATGCACAGATATACCACTGTGTTCTAAGCCCAATGTGGACATGCACCTTTGCAATCTTTACACGTCTTTGGTAATACAACTCATCAATGGTTCCGTTAAACATTTCAATAATATGCTGCCGTAATGTTACTTTAAGCTTTTCTACAGAACTATGATGACTAATAATATCTACCAAATGATGCTCTGTTCCTATCATGTTGTAAAAACGGTTTACGATGTGATCTACATTGTCCATAACATATGGCTGGAATGCTTTTAAATATTGTAAGTCTTTCTTCGTTAAGTTCAGCATGTCAATTTGCTTCGCCATTGATTGGCGAGAAGACAAATCCATTTTCACTGTGTATTGCTGTAAATCCAATACCTTCGTCTTTCTCTGTTTTTGAAAAATCACACATCTTCCCTCTTTCATTCCGTTTACTTTCATCAGGCTGAGAAACATCAAATCCCTTTTAACATATTGATGAATACATGAAAAAATACCGATAAAATAACTTTGGCCAGATTTAATGGTTACATCGGTTCGTACAATTTCAAATGACACACTGCCTCCAAAAGTGTGTCGAGTACCCATTTGTTCAATCCTCATAAGGTCATTTGTTCTCAACAAACAGATATAGTCACTACATGACTAGCAGTAAATTTATTTACGTATGCTTCTTTTCAAAATCACTCATATACATTAATCATTTTATAAATGGCTGTCAATCTTATTAATACCATTATTTTACATAAAATGTATAAAAAGTCCTTGTTGTTAAATAAACCGTACTAAACAATAAAAAAGCTACCACAATACTATTCTGTAGCTTTTTTAACCATTTTTTTGTTTATTATGCTTACTTGTTTTATATTTATTCTATTTTTTTATTGGTTATCTTTAATTTTCACTATATTAATATTTTTTACCCTCAACCAACATCTATCTATATACCCATAAACAGTAGTCATTACAAGACTAAAAGACTCATTAAATATTGCTGTATAAATCATTCTAAAAACCTATATTTTTTAACACTAAATTTACAAACCTTTAAGTTCCTGTAATATTTTAGCCGCTTCTTCGGAGCCAGCATCTGCTGCGAGTCCATACCACTTGATAGCTTCTTTCAGATTTCTATCTATTCCTTTATCTTTATTGAAAATATGTCCTAATTGTAACTTGGCATCCACATCCCCTTGAAGGGCAGCCTGCTTAAACCAATGAATACCTTTTTCAATATTGCGTATTCCTGTTAGACCATTACTCCATATATAACCTAAATCATAAAAGGCATCTACATGATATTGTTCCGCAGCTCTTTCATACCAAAATAGTCCACGATTGACATCTTTCGCTTGACCTAAGCGCCCCTCTAAATAAATTCCACCAAGTCGATATTGTGCTTCGACATACCCTGCCTCAGCTGATTTTTTATAGGCATTAAAAGCTGCTTCCACATCTATCTCAACGCCTAACCCCTGCTCATAAATAATGCCTAACGTAAACATTGCCTCTGCCACATTCTTTTTTGCAGCATAGTCAAACCATTTTTTTGCTAATGTATAATTCGTTGGTACGCCCTCGCCATTAAAGTACATATCCGCTAAATTATTGGCAGCATCCGCATGTCCCTGTAAAGCCGCTTTTTCATAGTATGAAAAGGCAAGGGAATAATTCTCCTCCATACCTATGCCCCCAAAGCAAAAATTCCCCATCACATATTGAGCATCTGCATTTCCTTGAGCTGCTGCTAGCTCAAACCATTTCAATGATTTTTCTGGTTGAAAATGTTTACCCTCTCTAGAATTATAATATTCTCCCAGTTGATATTGTGCATCCCCATCCTGCTCTTCAACCGCCTCTTTATACAAATCAATAATGACCTCATGATCTAAATCCTCTTCATCTAAAATAGCGATTTGTTCATCTTGATGGCGAAAGTACCACTCGACAATATCAAGCACATCATCTACTACTTCTATACTGTTTTTTAGCTTTTCTAGCGAAGAAATTTGCCAGATAAGTATATAGATAGGCTGAGGTATGGCATCGCGTAAGACATCATCATATTCTGCTAACAGCGTTAATACATTCTCCTGTATGGATTGAGATTGTGCTGTATGGACAATCTGCAAATGGCGCTGTTGCTGTTCTTTTAATAGCCCCCGCACTACTTGATACAGAATTTTCTGCAAGGCTGTTAGGTTAATTTCAGCGAATGTAAGTAATTTTATATTTTGAGCAAACCATGGATCTTCTGTTTGTGTAAGATTTTGTAGGGAATCTATTCGTTCTTTATTTCGCTTGGCTAAAATTTGCTCGTACATTATTTTCCTCCCTTGCACACTATGTAAAAAAACTGCCTTGCCACTATTATATGGAAGACAGTTGAAGTTTGGTTACACATATGCTCTCAATAGTAAGCCTACGAATAGCGTAATAATTAAAAATACTGTGATATGGGTCCATTTATACATTGCTAATAAACCTATAAATTCTCGCGTAAATGCATTGGGAACATAGTAAAAAGCTGTCTTTGAGCCAACGCCCTCGGCATCTAATGCTGCTTTCCTAGCATAAATACTTGCGCGAAACACATGAAAATTATTCGTAACAAAAATGGAACGATACTTCTCTCCAGGAGAATGGTGGTCCATCATTTTCTTTGAAAAGATCATATTTTGTTCTGTATTGGCTGAACGATCTTCCATTAGAATCTTGTCAGTCGGAATATGATGAACTTCTATTAAGTATTGTTTCATTGCAAATGCTTCTGATACCTTTTCATCATTTCCTTGACCGCCAGAGACAATGATAAAAGGCTTCTTCGCATACTTTATATATTGCTTTACTGCTTCATCTAAGCGACTTGCTAAAAGCGGAGGTACTCTATCGCCAATTAACCCTGAGCCTAATGCAATGATGTAATTTGGTTCATAACGTATAGGTGTAAAATGATACAATGTCGCATAGGCAAGGACACTAGTATATAAGAACATTGTATAGCCAAAAATCAAAAACGCATAGAAGAAAAGAATATGCCAAAATACATTTTCAATTTGAATAAAAATGACAAATACATACCATATCATCATAATAACAAAACTTAGCCCCAATATGGCTAACATTAAATTACGAAATTTACGCCCTTCCTTTTCTAATAATACTTTACTATTGAAAAACATGGCTATCGATAAAATAAACATAATGCTTGGAAAGCTTCCTAATATAATAAATATCCCCATTTCAGAAATAATTCCCTGATTATTTGGCAGCAATAAAGGATAATGAATAATAAGCGCTCTGACAATATATATACCTATCAGACCAAGAGCTACCGCGTTGAGGAAGCGCCTTTTTTCTGTTAAGTACAAAATGATAAAAATGGTGATGAAGATTGATAAAGTTAGTAGCATCGTTTCACTCCTTTCTATTGCATAATTTCCACAATCATTACATCTGCCACTATTTGTTCATATTTTTTGATATAGCTCAATTATTGAAAGCGTTTGTTTTATTTTTTAATATAGTTCATGTAATATTACTATATAAGAACTAGTTTATGATTAAATTCAAAATTATATTGGAGGAATGTATGTAATGAAAAAAATTCTTGCCGCCCTTTTTGCAGCGACACTGATATTTTCAACTGTTGGTGCAACATTATTTATTACTGATACGCCAACGGCAGAAGCAAAATCGTATAAATCGGGTAAAAAAGGCTTCTCTAACAACAATAATAGCTCGAATATCCAAAAATCGAAGGATACTTCTAAAGATCAAAACAATGCAACAACAAATAAAAACAACTCAACATCTACTAATAAAGCAGATACTACTAAAAAAGGTGGCTTTTTCTCAGGCGGTCTGATGAAAGGATTAATGCTTGGTGGACTTGCTGGTTTATTATTCGGTAGTCTATTTGGTGGTATGGGGATATTGGGGAATATTTTAGGTTTACTTATTAACGTGGCAGCAATTGCGGTTATTGTAATGCTTGTTGTAAAAATAATGAATATGTTTAAAGATAAAAAGCGCAAAGAGGAAGCACAATGGCACAAATAATCAACGAACAAGATATTATTAATGCTATTTGTTTATCTCAAGCCTATTATCAAAACATTCGCCCAGAGGATGTTCTTGTTGAATTGACTTACGAAGATGACGCAGGCTTTGGTGCAGAGGTTGAAGTTAATGGTCAAATAGAAGTGCTTAATACAGCGGCCATGATTGGTGCCTTACGTGTTTGGATCAAGGATGTTTTGCATGGTGATCCATTCTCGACAGGGATTGAGCTTGTTTTAGATGACGAAGAAGGCATTATTGCCAAACTATCATAAAAAAATAGCAGTACAATGAATCGTCCAAAAGATTCATTGTACTGCTATTTTACTTTTTCAAACGTTTTTTAACCTCTTCTTTTTCTTCCTCATTAAGAGAAAAATCTACGATAGAGCGGCCCAGCATTAATAACATGATAAACATGACTCCTGTACCAACAATTAAATAGATCATTGTAAATACTTTAGAATAAGCTGTTGTTGGGTATAGCCCTGTTTCTACACCTGTTGGAATCAAGCTCACTACAGCAAAATACATGGCATCCAACCAGTGCCACCCTTCTGTCCCCTTGTAGAATAGAGTTCCTGATAGAATGATTAAAAATAGTGTAGTAAATAATGATATGAACTGTGGACGTTTAAAGGACCTCCACAAACCTTTTACTAATCTTTTAGCAGATAATATAAATGACAGCATCCCATTCTCCTTTATCGATGGACGTTCAACAGCATAGTTAGACTATACTTCGTTTTTTACGAAAACGTCAAAAGGTAGAGGTGACACTCCCCCTACCTTTTAATTATTATTGAATGAGGTGCTGACTAAGGTTTGTAAATATTTTAGCTGCTTGACCTCTTGTTGTGACAGCCTCTGGTAAGAACTTCTCTCCATCCCCTGTCACGATTCCTAACTCATACAGCATTGTGATTGCACGTTTTGTTTCTGCATTATATGAAGCTACATCTGCAAATGGCACATCACCTTTTGCAATATACGGCTGATTAAATTGCTGCTCATAGGCGCGATGAATCATTAAAGCTAATTGAGCACGTGTCACAGGCTGTCCAGGTTTAAATTTTCCACCCGTTCCCTTGATAAGACCATGTACATATGCAGCCGCAATTTCTGACTGTGTTGCTGCATCATAATTTGTAATATCAGTAAATGGTGCTTTTTCTTCTGTAGTTAAGCCTAAACTTCTTACAAGAATAGCTGCAGCTTGGGCACGTGTAACACTACTCTCAGGTCTAAATGTCCCATCTGTATAGCCATTCATTATACCCGTATCTGCTGCTTTTTGAATATAGTCTTTTGCCCAATGATTCTGTGTATCTGTAAAACTTACTGTTCCTTTCGTAGTGAAAGTAACTGTAGGATTTTGAACACTTTCATTACCAGCAGCATCGATTGCTTTGATGGATACATTGTAGGCTGTATTTTCTGTTAAATCTTCGAGCGTAATCGTAGTAGTATCAGCACTTAATGTTGAAGTTAATTTTCCATTCACATAGACATTGTAATTTGCCACGCCTACATTATCTGTCGCTTCTTGCCAACTAACCTCTACCGTTGTACGATCTTTTATTTCTACTCCAATAGCCTGCGTTACATCCCATAAAGAGCTTGTTTTAATAATTGGTAAAAATGCTTCATTTGCCACCGCTAAATAACCAGCTTCACTTAAATGAATATTTTCAGGGTTTGGTAGATAGTTAGCAACATCCTTTGCAACAACATCATATGTAGGAACAAAAATAGCGCCTGCTTTTTCAGTCGTTGTTTTGATTGTTGAATTCAATGTAGCTAATAACAGTTTAAATTGATTTTGTAAGCTCTCACTATAGTATGGGAAGGAATTATAATAGCCCATCACATATACTTCAGCTTGTGGATTAATCTTTTTGATTTCAGATAGAATAGTAGCAATGTTCGATACAGCTTCTTTAGAAGCTTTTATGATAGCCACAGTGTCAATGCCCGTTGCTTGAGATTCTTTTAATATTGGCAATAAATCATTTGCTCCAGCTGTTAATGTGATGATTTCAGCTTCTTTAATAGAAGCTCGTAACTTTGCTTGTTCCTTTGTATAACCGAAACCAGTCACTGTTTTTGCTACATCATTTTGTAGATCTGCTAAAACATTTTTAGTTGTGTAGCCTGACATAGCAAAGCCCTTATTAAAAGAAGTAAGGAAACCATCTTGCTGTAAAGCCTGTGCAATAAAATCGGTATAACCTAATCCAATTACACCTACTTCATTCATCCCATGCGCTAATGAATCACCAAGTGCAACATAATCGGTCTGTACAACCCAACTTGGTGCTATGTGGTCACCTTGTATTTCTTCTGCATTAGCTGCTACAGGTATAGCTAATTGCAAAGCTAATATACTTGAGGCTAAAAAACGAAATTTCTTTGATAATCGCATTTACTCTCTCCTCCACTTATAAAATAGTCATTGTTTTCACTATTTTACTAGAGGAGCGTTAAAAATAGGTTAAATTACAACAATCTTTTTGAAACTTTTCATTTTTTATCTAGTCAACCTGTATCTTTCCATAAATTCCACCACCACCAACCTCGATGGCTAATTGACCCGTTCTCGCTAAATCGATTAATTGGGCTATTTTACGTGGCACAATTTCTTCAAGTTGGTCGACTGTTACACGATGCAAAATATTCATTTCTGTACCAAATGCTTCGATTAAACGTTCCATCATTTTAGGGCCAACACCTGGAATGAAATCAAGTGGTACCTGATGAATGTAAGGTGGTCTATTTCGCTCATTGGGGATATCTTCAGATAACTCCTGTATACGTGTAGCTACTCCCTTGATGATTTGAGTACTTCCACAGACTGTACAAACCGTAGCTTCTTTACTTAGCTGTTCACTACATTTTGCACAAACTGTTTGATGATATTTGCCAAGCAAAGGATTTAGGCCATAATTAGCTATTACCGCTCGACCTTGTTGCTCATGTAGGGCCATTTTTAATTCCACAAAATTCGCTTCTGCTAATCGTAACTTCTGATACTCTCTTGCCAGTTTTCCAAGCGAATGGGCATCAGAATTGCTAACGAATGTATATGCTTGTAACTCTTTGATATGACTTACCATATTTGTATCAGAGCTTAAACCTAGTTCAATGCCATCGATCAGGTGTGGATCGAAGACTTCAGTTAAACTACGACGGACCCCTTTGCCAAACAAGCTTTTAAATGGTGTAAATACATGTGCAGGGATAAAAATCCCTTCCAATTCATGCACCTTTTGCTGCAAGGTCTGGCCGTCACAATAAATACGCTGTGAACTTAAATGGATATTTTTCATACGTTGTGACATCCAGTCTGAGAACTGCTTCATAAGCTTTAGTGTAGGAAAGTAAGCAAGCACATGAATAGGACCATGACAATGTTGATCATAAATTTCAATTTCCGATCCTGGAATCAAAGTTGTTTCTTGAAAACGTAGACCACCTTCTTTTAGTTCTTGCAGTTCACCATGTGCAATCATCTCCATCATTTCTTCAATTACGTCTGGGGAGTGACAATCAATGATCCCAATAATATCTAATCCTTTTCTCGCACTAGCCGTCTCTAAAATTCGTGCTAATGTTAACGTTTTACTGCCAGTAATTTTCACTGCTCGACCACTAGAAGTACGTCCAATATGAATATGTAAATCCGCATAGAATTCTTTCAATCCAATCACTCCTTTTAGTACGTCTATAAAATGAAAATACCTTACATTACTGCAAGGCATTTCTCACTTTATTATGATGGATGATTTTGAGTAGTGCTATTATTTGCCTCAAAAGCGCCAGAACCATGTGATGGTGTGGAGGAAGCATCATAGGCAACTAATGTCACACCAATCTTTTTTTCAAGCTCATTAATTTTTTCGAGTTGCTGCGGGTCTAATTGTGCAAACTTAATTTCTTTCATGATCATCAATCCTTTCAATCATAAAATTCCCCGAAATATAGAAAATATACTCCTGCTCCGCATAATTGTGTCTGATTGTCTAATGGCGTTTCAAACGAACATTGAACAAAAAATGACTGATTATCAGTCATTTTTTTATTGACATTGGTTTTCTTATTCTGTAACATACTAAATAAGTAAGGCAAAAGTGAGGGATTGCATGTCAAAGGAAGAAAAAATTATTCAAGCTGCCATTGAGGTTTTTCGTGAAAAAGGAATAGAAAAAACAAAGGTTTCAGATATCGTTAAAGCTGCTGGGATCGCTCAAGGAACATTTTATCTTTATTTCCCATCACGCCTTTCTGTTATGCCTGCTATTGCAAAAAATATGGTAGAAAGAATTATAGCTACCTTAGACGAAGGTATTTCAAGTCATAAGCCTTTTGAACAGCAACTTGAAGAGGTTGTGGAAATGGTTTTCTTAATAACGAAAGAATATGGCGATATCGTTGCACTTATTTATGCGGGTATTGCACAAACAGAGCATTTAAAAGAATGGGAAAGTATCTATGCTCCCTATTATGACTGGATGAGTCATTTCTTATTATCTGGCCAGCAACAAGGAATGATACGTGATTCTATTGATCCAACTCGTTCAGCTAAACTGATGATTGGTCTAATTGAATCTGCTGCCGAACAAATTTATTTATTTGATGATAGCAAGGATGAAACAATGAAATTGCTCAAGCTTGAGCTTATCGATTTCCTATATCATGCACTTGGCCTACGTCACCCATAAAAGTGACGTTCTCTTTTACTCTAAAAATGACTGAACGTCAGTCATTTAATCTTATCCCATGAAAGGATTTTAATAATGAAAAAAGAATGGATGTACGTCGTATTAACAAGTTTATTTGAATTGCTTTGGGTATTTGGCTTTAATGTTGCAAGCTCATGGTGGCACTGGATAATTATTGTGACAATCATTGCTATAGATTTTCACTTCTTATCGAAGGCTTGTGAGAGCTTACCTACTGGAACAGTCTATGCTATTTTCGCCGGAGCAGGTGCAATCGGTACTACATTAATGGATATTTTCATTTTCGAAGGAGAGTTTAATGCCATTAAAGGACTGTTTATGTTTATTTTAATATTAGGTGTGATTGGTCTAAAATTAGCGGATAATTCCTCTAAAGAGCAAGATCAAACGAAAGGAGCGAATGTATAATGGGTTGGGTATTTATTATTTTAGCTGCATTGTCTGAAATTATAGGTGTAATTGGCTTACGCTTCTATAGTCAGCATAAAACAATACGAAACTTTATTTTATATATTGGTGGCTTTGGTGTGTCCTTTGCTCTTTTATATGCATCTTTCAACTATTTACAGTTAAGTATTGCCTATGTAGTATGGGTAGGAATTGGCACTGTTGGAGCTGTGCTAGTAAATATCATTTTCTTTGGTGAATCCAAAAATCTATCACGTATTATTAGTATCCTAGCGATTATCATAGGTGTAGCAGGCTTAAAAGCAGTATCTTAATGTTTCTACAATAAAGGACGCCACTCTTAAATCGGAGGCGTCCTTTATTCATTTTATTTAATATGGCATGGCGAAGAAGTATTGACGTAATTAAGATAAAAATTCGTAGATTCCATCCGCAATAAACTCTGCTGGACCACGCATCCAGATATGGTCATTTTCGGCCCATCGTATGACTAAGTCACCGCCACTAAGTTGGACTACTATCTCTTCTTCCTTCTGACAAAAACCATTTAATATAGAAGCCACTACCGCTGCACAAGCACCTGTCCCACATGCCTCTGTTATACCTGAACCTCGCTCCCAAACTCGGCATTTTAATGCTTTCGCATGAACGACCTCTACGAATTCAACATTGCTATGATGAGGAAATCTCACATCATTTGCTATAATCCCCCCTAATGTTTTTAGTGGTGCCTGTTCTATAGCATTCACAAAAATGACGGCATTTGGATTCCCCAAAAACAACGCTGTTACCAAAAGAGAATGTTGGGGTAACGGAAATACCTCATTAATGACATGTTCATTTGGGTTTCCTAGCATCGGAATGTCTTTGCGCAATAAGAGAGGTTTGCCCATATCGACAATCACTTCTATCACACTATTGTTTTGAACCACTACCTGTGCCAGCATAATTCCGGATTTCGTTTCAATCGTAATTAGCTCTTTTCGCATAATATGACGGTCAAAGATATACTTAGCAACACAGCGAAGACCATTACCGCAATTTGTCCCCTCAGAGCCATCTTTATTAAAAATACGCATACCACAGTCAGCCATTTTGGATGGTTGGATAATAATTAATCCATCTGAGCCAATACCTGTATGAACATTGGCCATTTTCTGAGCCAATTCAAAAAAGATATCTTCCTTGTAATCATATTGAAAAAGATCAAGATAGATATAGCTGTTGCCAATACCATGCATTTTCGTAAAGGCTATTTGCATACAGTCACTCCCTATAAAGGATGTTATATGTATTTAAATAGAAGATCTTGCTTTCCTAAACTTGGCTGACCTTCTTCGCAAATTGGTCAGGGACATATGTGAGATAAGGCTTACCTGTCAGTGAATGTGTTTGAATATCGGCAAAAACACCAAATACATCTTGCAACAACGCTGGCGTCAGCACTTCCTCTGGTGTACCATGACAAACGATCCGCCCTTGCTGTAAAACGTAAATTTGATCGCAGTACATAGCAGCGATATTCAAGTCATGCAAAGCTGCCACTACGGTTAAGTGTAAGGTCTGAATTAAATCCATGAGTTGAAGTTGATGTTGAATATCTAAATGATTCGTCGGCTCATCTAATATTAGTACCTGTGCTTGTTGAGCGAGTGCTCGTGCAACCATTACGCGCTTTTTCTCGCCTCCTGAAAGAGAGCTAAAGCTTCGCTTCTCTAAATGAGATATACCCGTTTGTCTAAGAGCATCTTTAACAATTTGGAAATCTTGCTCTTGATCAAGCTCTAATAGCTTTTTATGTGGCGTTCTCCCCATACTGACTAAATCATGCACAGTGAAATCAAATAAAACGGGTGTTTCTTGGCTAACAACGGCCAAATTTTTCGCAATTGCTTTACTTGTTTGCTTTAAAATATCCTGCTCATTTAATAATACCGTACCGCTTTCAGGTTTTAGGAGACGATACATATTTTTTAACAATGTTGATTTTCCGCTTCCATTAGGGCCAATTAATCCAACAAATTGCTTTTCTTTTATTTGAATACTTACATCATGTAGTATACGCTGATCGTAAATGGAGAATGATACTTGTTTCGCTTCTAATGTCATGGAAATTAATCTCCTTCACCGAAAGAATAGTTGTTACGTCGGAGTAGCCAAATGAAAAATGGTCCTCCACAAAAAGCTGTAATAATACCAATTGGCATTTCCTGAGGAGCGATGATGATTCGAGCAAAGGCATCTGCCCATACTAAAAATATTCCACCTATTAAAGCACTAATAGGTATTACATATTTATAGTTTGAGCCCACAATTAATCGCACAATATGGGGAATAATTAATCCCACAAATCCGATAGAACCACTAACTGCGACAAGCACACCTGTTAACAGAGAAACGAGTAATATTAGCTGGATACGAAATTGCTGAAGATTCACGCCTAATGTCACTGCCGCCTCTTCCCCCAGTAATAATAAATTTAAATTGCGATAGTGTAGCCACAGTAGCCCAAATACAACGAAGAATACGAAAGCTGGAATCACAATATTATTCCATTTAGCTCCAGCTAAACTACCTAGCATCCAAAACATAACAGCCTTTAAAGCCCCTTCTTGTTTTGACATCATTAAAATAAAGTTAGAGATAGCCGTTAAGATAAAGGACACAGCCATACCTGCCAATAGCAAGCGGAAAATAGAGACACGTCCACCAACACGTGATAAGAAAAAAACAAGTGCAATGGCAAGTAATGACCCAAGAAATGCGGATACTGACAGAGCGTAAATCCCTAAAAATGAAAAGGCCCCTAAAATAATTACAGAAGTAGCTCCGACAGCTGCCCCTGAAGAAATTCCTAGAATATACGGGTCAGCAATGGAATTTCGTACAAGCGCCTGAATCGCTGCCCCCGCAATGGCTAACCCCGCTCCAACAATAGCAGCTAGCAAAACACGAGGTGCTCTTATTTGCCAAATGATGATTTCCTGTGAGCGACTCCAATCTTGTTCGATAGCATTTTGTATAAAAGGAATTTTAGAAAGAATAACTTTCCATACATATAATGGTGTAACTGAAACAGAGCCAACCATTACAGCAAATGTCATTGAAACAATTAATACCATGAAAAGTACAAAGGAAAATAACATAAATTTTTTATTCATCTGTTTTAAACTCCTACTGAATATTGATGAATGAAGCAATAAAAAAAGGTATTCCATGCGAAAATACACATAGAAATACCCTAGATTAAACAAAGTCAGAAAATATCCAGCTATTGTCCGTAATTGCTTGCATCCTCGTGGGCATTACAGGTATTACTAACTGGCAGGTCTCCTGGCTTCGATTCAACATCCTATAATTGCCTTCCCATTCTTACACAGTGGCAAATAATATTATAGGATTCCTCGTTACAGTTGCGGGACAGCATCGGACTTCCACCGACTTCCCTTTTAAGTGACATTCAAAAATATCACACCAATAGTATTTGAAGTTATAAAATTGTGACGATTCTATCATACATTTTTATAGATAGTTAGTCTACATGGAAATGCATCTAGCATTTGAGTTAACTAATTTTAATAATAATGTTGACACAAATACTTTCGTTTTTTACACTAGCTGTAATAACTTTTAAAACGAGGTGAAATCATGGCAACTGTTACACAACATAGTCATCATAAATTAAGAACTGTCGACATTACCTATATTGGATTATTTTCAACGCTAATGATGGTGGGTGCTAATATCACTTCCTTTGCACCCTTTATGGTAGTTGGTGGTGTACCCATTACGCTTCAAACTTTTTTTGCGATTTTAGCAGGGCTTATTCTTGGTAGTAGAAAAGGTGCGCTCGCCTGTACAATTTATATGTGTGTGGGATTGGCAGGAGCACCTGTCTTTGCTCGCTTTGGTGGTGGAATTGGTCAAATTTTAAGTCCTACCTTTGGGTTTATTATTACATTTATTTTAGCGGCATTTGTTGCAGGGTGGATCGTGGAACGAAGCGGGACAAAGAAAAGCTTTATCGTAGCTGCTTTAGTAGCAACGGCTATAAATTATTTGATAGGAACAAATTGGATGTTTTTTGCATACAAGCTTTGGGCAAGTGCGCCAGAGAATTTTTCTTATAAGCTAGCTTGGCTTTGGATGATGCCTCCACTACCAAAAGATATTATTTTAGCCATTTTTGCTGGTATCTTCGCGTATAGATTACAAAAAACATTGAAAATCATGCCCATTCAATAACATATCTCTTCACTTCTTTCGTGTCAGACTAGAGGAAAATTTATTCATAGGTCATGTCCATCATTTCTGCACATTTATTTGCTACAGTAAGGGCAAATAGTGAGGAGGATATCACATGACATTCAATAGAAGATGGTCAATCGGACTATTATCAGTAGTCGCTTTAATTAGTTTATCGGCTTGTACAGAGGATCAAACAAAGCCTGCATCCACTTCTGTGGATACTTCTGAAGAAATCGATCATTCTACGATGAACCATTCAAGTTCTGGCGAAATACCGGCAACCTTAAAAAAAGCTGAAAACCCGAAATTTCCTGTGGGGAGTACAGCCATTATTACAGATGGACATATGGACGGTATGAAAGGAGCCGAAGCAACAATAGTAGGTGCCTATAATACGACTGCCTATGTTATTTCCTATGAGCCCACATCTGGTGGAAAGCGTATAGAAAAGCATAAGTGGGTGATTCATGAAGAATTGATTGACCCACAAGAAGCACCACTGGCTCCTGGAACAGAAGTAAAAACGGATGCAGCACATATGGAAGGTATGGAAAATGCGACTGTCCTTATTGATGAGGCTGTGCAAACAACTGTATATATGGTTGATTATACTTCCACTGCAAGTGGTGAAGCTGTAAAAAATCATAAATGGGTAACAGAAGAAGAGCTTAGCCCAAAATAATAGAAATAACCTCTACCTTCAATTCTGGTAGAGGTTATTTTTAGCTCTTATGCTCCATTGGCTTTCTATTTGCAGACTTATGCCATTTATAGCCGATGCCCCAAACAGTTTGCAAGTAATCATCTGCAGGGAAACCACTTTTTCTTAATTTTTCTCTTAAATTACGCACATGTGAATCAATGGTACGATCTTCAATCGTCACATTATATCCCCAAACTGTATGGATAAGGTGTTCTCTAGAAAATGCTCTATTTTGATGATCTAAAAATAGGGCAAGCATGGCAAATTCCTTTGGTGTTAATGGAATTGCCTTATGTTGAAAATATACTTCAAAGGACTCTCTATCTAAACAAAGCCCTTCAAAGTTAATTACTTTTTCTTCTGATTTCGATCTTCTTAATACAGCATGTATTCGTGCTAACAGCTCTTCCTCATCAAAAGGCTTTAATATGTAGTCATCAGCACCAAGGTTTAAGCCTTTTACAATATCAGCATGTTCTCCTTTTGCAGTAAGCATAATGATCGGGACATCCCAAAATTTCCTAATTTCCTGACAAACCTGCCATCCATCCATCTCTGGCATCATAATATCCAAAAGAACTAAATCCACATGCTCTTCTTCTAAAAAATCCAATGCCTCTTGAATGGAAGACATGGCTCTACAAAGAAATAGTGGTTCTAAATAAAGGGTTAATAAATCTAACATTCTTGGCTCATCATCAATGCATAAAATTGTTTTCATTCATTTCTACTCCTTTAAATGATAATTCAAAAGTAGTCCCTTTATTTATTTCACTACTAACCTTTATTTCTCCACCATGCGCTTGTACAAGTTCCTTGACAATAGCAAGCCCTAGTCCAGAACCACCTAAAGCACGACTACGAGATTTTTCCACACGATAAAACCGATCAAAAATATATGGTAAATCCTTCTTTGGTATTCCTTTACCTGTATCTTCAACAATGATGCTTAAAACTTCATTGTGTTTTTTTACAGTGACGGTAGTCGTATCTCCGGGCGCACAATAGATTAATGCGTTATTTAATAGATTAATCAGGATTTGCTCCAGTCTTGCTTCATCGGCACATAGTGTTAAGCCATTATCACAACGTACAACAAAATAGATACCTTTATCTTGAAAAGCAGGGCTTAATTTTTCTTCAATGCTTGTAAAAAACGAATCTAAATGTAAGCAATGTTTTTCAATTACAAATGAGTTTTCATCCATTTTTGCTAAATCAAATAAGTCTTTGATTAACCGAGAAAGTCTATTGGTTTCTTCTATTATAATAGCTAAATACTTTTGACGATCTTGCTCTGTTAAATCCCGTTTCGCAAGAATGTCTGTATAGCCTTTAATAAAGGTTAGCGGTGTGCGAAGCTCATGTGCAATACTCGATAAAAACTCCTTACGCTCTTGCCTTAAATGATTTAAATCATTCGATAGTAGCTGTATCGCATTCGATAAATCTCCAAGTTCATCTTTTCCATTCGTAGAAAGAGCGACTGTAAAATCACCCTTACTCATTTTCAATGTAGCCTCTTTCATCTGAATAAGTGGTTTAGCGAGCTTCCGAGATAGAACAATAATGACTGCAATGCTGACAAGACCAGATACAATACCCACAATGAGAAAATGCTTATTGAGACGTTTCATTAATGCATGGATGGAATCGGTATTTTGAAACATAAATACATAGCCAATCGTTACTTGCTGATTTTGAATAGGGCTTATCGTAGCAATAGCTTGAACCTTTTGCCAATTGTCTTGTAAAACCCTTCCCTCATAAGGTATATTCCCCTCTATCTTACGAAATAGATCACTGATTTCTAGATGTGGTTGTGAGGAGGCAAGAATTGTACCTTCATGGTCAGTCACCACTACATCTGTACTTGCTTCCGATTCCATAAGAACGACATGTGCTAGTGTTTCATTATTGAAGTTCTGTTCTAATATAGTACGATGTGAGTTTCCTCTCGCTTGCAAACTGGCTAATTCCTCTTCCACTCTAGAATTGGTCAAGGAAACATGCAAAAAAAACATCATAAATGTTTCGATACAAAACAATGTGATGAAAAAGATGATGCCAAGCTTTAGTGATAATTTTCTCATCCGTAACCACCAATTTAGAATTTCTTAAAAGTATAACGTGAAAGTGTGAAGATTTCATGCAGAAGGAGCATTTGTCCAAACAAAAAATGCCCATAAGTATATTGTATACTTATGGGTCAGATTTTAATTAAATGTATTTTTTTGCCCAGTTTAAGAAGTTATCAATGACTATGTCAAGGAATTTCACTGTACCTTCATCAGTTAAATTGCCTTCTGCATCAAATTTAGTGTGAACAGCACCAATATAAACGTCATTGCCGCTTAGTAATGGTGAGTTAATGCCAGGAGAGAACAAAATATCACGTAAATGTAATTGTGCTTTTACAGTACCTAAGTTCCCCATTGATGCACCCATGATGATAGATGGTTTGCCAATCATTACTTTATCTACACGAGATAGCCAATCAATAGCATTGACCATAACCCCTGGAACTGTACCATTATATTCTGGTGTAACCCAAAGTACAGCGTCTGCAGCTTTTACTTTTGCTTTAAAATCAAGAACTGCTTGTGGAGCCTCATTTTCGATATCTTGATTATACATTGGTAGGTCCTTTAAGCTTAAAACTTCAAGGTCTAACTTTTCTGTATAACGTTTTTGAATAAATTGAGCTAATTGCATATTATAAGATTCTTTACGGATACTACCTACGATTGCTACTACTTTCATGATGTTTCCTCCTAAATGTACATTATTCATAGTATTTGTATAGCTATTGTATTTTATACCATTTTAATAATAAATGGCAAATTCTTCAACTGGCTTACGATATCCACGTAATCGACGACTGCTTTCTTTTTCTTTCCCAATAGTAATCATTAGAGCAATTTCATGTGTTTCTGGCACATTGAAAAGCTCACGCATTTTTTGATTATCAAAGCCGATCATTGGACAAGTATCCCAGCCACGATTTTTCGCAGCTAGCATGAATAACATAGCAGACAAAGATGCATTCCGAATGGCTTCATCCTTCATAAATGCTTCACCACGGTCTTCATAAAATTTTGTATTCTCTACTACAATATCTTCTAGTTCGCCAGCTGTAATTATACCTAAATCCACCATGCCTTGACTTAGTTCAGCAGTATTCTTATAAGCTTCCTTGTCACCTAATACAAGAATTACTCCTGAAGCTGAATGCACTTTATATTGACCAAATGCCGCCTCTCTCACCTTTTCTTTCATATCCTCATCCAGCACAACGATATAATTGGCATGCTGTAAGTTAAATGCTGATGGGGCAAGCTTGACATCCTCCAAAATAGGACGTATGTCATCCTCAGTCATCTTAACGTCCTTGATAAAATTATTAGCAGAGCGACGCTTATCAATCAGCTTGGAAAATTCCATTTTTTTATCCCCCAATACAGTTATGTATTCATCCAGTGAGGCTTTTCTTTCCCAACTGGATGAAATTATGTTACTCATATTCTTTATCGAACATAATAGAACTTCTTACAGTGTCAATCGGGCGAACAAGACCTTCAATCTGTTCACGTTTTGGTTCTAAAAACGGTGGTAATGACAGTTTTTCTCCTAATGTTTCATATGGCTCATCACCCATAAACCCTGGACCATCTGTAGCCAATTCAAATAAAATCTGCGGAGCTACACGTGCATACAATGATTCAAAGAAATGACGATTTACATAGCCAGAAGTGTGGAAACCAAAGCTTTCGAAACGTGCAGTCCATTCATCTAATACCGCACGATCCTCTACACGAAAGGCTGCATGGTGAACAGTACCAAAACCTTGACGAGCAACAGGTAACACCGTGTTATGTTCGACAATAATCTGGGCGCCATTTCCTCCCTCACCTACTTCAAATAAATGAAAGTCTCCTTCTTCTGCAATCTCTGTAAAGAGCATTACCTTTTCTAACACATCTTTAAAGTATTTAAAATTAGCTACACGGACAAATACTGGCCCTAAACCTGTAATAGCATTTTCAAGTGGGATGGGTCCATCCTGCCAAGGCGTACCTGCTGCCACACCTGTATTATGCTCATCAGAAATAAGCTGATAGTGCTGATCATCAAAATCTACGAAAGATAGAGTTTTCTTACCAAACTGTTCTTTCATACCAGTATGTTTCACATTTAAACGATCGAAGCGCTTTACCCAATAATCTAAAGCAGCATCCGTTGGTACACGGAAAGAAGTCTTTGAAATTTCATTTGTACCATGTACACCTTTTGGGATGTTAGGGAAATCAAAGAACGTCATATCTGTACCTGCACTACCTTTATCGTCTGCAAAGAATAAATGATATGTTTGAATATCATCCTGATTAACTGTTTTCTTCACTAAGCGCATTCCTAATACATAGGTGAAGAATTTATAGTTTTCTTCAGCACTACTTGTGATTGCCGTAACATGGTGTACACCTTTTAAATGATTCATAGAATGCTCCTCCTATTTATCTCGATATCGAGATATATGTGTAAAAATTTTTTATTGGTCAGTGGCGTTCTTGCCAACTTTTTTAAGTGATAAAATCATGTTGTCCAGCTCATGAGATTCCAATATTTCAAATATCTCATTTATTTTTTGTTCATGCTTAGGAAAAATTTCTTCCATCAAAGCCTGTCCCTCAAGCGTTAGTAATACGTACGTAACACGTCGATCTCTTGGACACGCCTTACGATATACATAGCCTTTTTGCTCGAGCTTATCAATCACATAAGTAATACTACTGCTTGCAATTAATATTTTTTTACCAATCATTTGAATAGGTTGCTCTCCACGATGGTACAAAAATTCAAGAACCGAAAATTCGGTTTGATTTAAATCGTATTGAAGTAAATCTCTTTTAGTTGCATCTTGAATCGTTTGATATGCTCGGAACAAGACCGTAAATGCTTTTAAGTTACGATTATTTTCCTTCATACGACTCCCTCTTTTTACTTCGAATTTAATTATCTTTAATTCGAGATAATAATAACATATACAATTTTAAACAGCAATCATTTTGTTTCATCATGTTTGTCATCTTCTTGTTTGGGTAGAAGGTAGTTGTAACTTATAAAGGAGGATTCTAAATGATAAAAGATGTAAACCAAAAACAACAACAGCTAGAAGCATTCCGAGTAAGTGATAAAGATCAACCTCTCACGACCAATCAAGGATTAAAGATATCAGAAGATGAACATTCACTAAAAGCAGGTGAGCGAGGACCCACTTTACTAGAGGATTTTCATTTTCGTGAAAAAATGACCCACTTTGACCATGAACGAATTCCTGAACGAGTAGTACACGCACGTGGCTCAGCAGCTCATGGAATTTTTGAAACATATGAATGTGCAAGTGATATTACAAAGGCTCAATTTTTAAATGGGAAAGGAACTAAAACCCCTGTATTTGTTCGCTTCTCTACCGTTGCAGGGTCAAAAGGATCTGCAGATACCGTCCGTGACGCACGCGGCTTTGCTACCAAGTTTTATACACAAGAGGGTAATTATGATTTAGTAGGAAATAATATTCCTGTATTTTTTATTCAAGATGCTATTAAATTCCCCGATTTTATACACGCCGTAAAGCCTGAACCAAATAACGAAATTCCCCAAGCACAAAGTGCCCATGATACATTTTGGGATTTCATTGCAAATAATCAGGAGTCTGCTCATATGGTCATGTGGCATATGTCAGATAGATCGATCCCACGAAGCTATCGAATGATGGAGGGTTTTGGTGTGAATACTTATCGCTTTGTCAACGCCGAAGGAAAAGCCCACTTTGTTAAATTTCATTGGAAACCTGTACTTGGGGTAAAATCTTTAGTTTGGGATGAAGCACAAATCATCGCTGGAAAAGACCCTGATTTTCATCGCAGAGATTTATGGGAATCGATTGAACGTGGGTATTTCCCAGAGTGGGAACTTGGTGTTCAACTTATTCCTGTTGAAGATGAATTTAAATTTAGCTTTGATATTCTCGATGCCACTAAAATATGGCCCGAAGAAGAGGTTCCTGTACGCCTTCTTGGGAAAATGACATTGAACAAAAACACGGATAACTTCTTTGTAGAAACGGAACAAGTTGCATTTCATGTTGGTCACGTTGTACCTGGAATTGATTTTTCAAATGATCCATTATTACAAGGTCGCTTATTCTCCTACACAGATACGCAGTTAATAAGACTGGGAGGACCAAATTCCCATGAACTTCCTATTAATAAACCGATCTGTCCATTCCATAATAACCAACGAGATGGCTATGGCCGACAAACCATTAATGTGGGACAAGTTAGCTACCATAAAAATTCCTTAGCCAATAATACACCACACCCTGTTTCTGAAGCAGATGGTGGCTATAAGCATTATGAAGAAAAAGTCGAAGGGCATAAAGTACGTGCACGTAGTGAGAGCTTTAACGACCATTTTTCACAAGCACGATTATTCTGGCTTAGTATGACAGATATTGAGAAAATGCATATTATCGATGCCTTTAGCTTTGAACTTGGCAAGGTAAAAAATAAAGCGATTCGTAAACAAGTTGTAGACATGTTCGCTCATGTCAGTTACTCACTTGCTTCAGCTATTGCTGAACGAATTGGTATAGTTCCCCCTATAGAAGTGGAAGTACCGCATATTCACCAAACTTCTCCAGCTGTTAGCCAAGTAATCAATGCAAAGGAAAGTGTCCAATCTAATAAAGTAGCTGTAGTGGTTACAGAAAATAGTAGTGAAAATTTAAACGAACTTATTGCTACATTTTTAAGTGAAAATATAGTAGTTGAGCTAGTAAGTACTAAGCAAGGCATAGTAAGTGGCTATGAAATTCACGAAACATTTGCTACAACCTCCTCAGTTCTTTATGATGGCGTTTATGTTACAGGAGCCTTTCAAGATTCCTATCAACAAGCAAAAGCAGAACGGTTTATTGAACAAGCCTATCAGCACTGCAAAACAATAGGTTATACGAAAAATGTTTCGTTTTTACAGCATATTGCTAATAAAAATGGGGTTGCAAGCGATCCAAAATCTTTCGTACATGCCCTTGCTAAACATCGACATTGGGTACGTGAATGTAAATGAATAAAAAGCCAGCTAACTGATTAAATCAGCTAGCTGGCTCATAGTGTTGAAAAACAAAACAATCCATAGAATTTTTATGGAAGGTGAAAATGAATTTCCGTTGCAGGCTACTTGCTTTCCTGTGGGCGAGCGCCGAATCGCTTCCTCCG